>JBFMBH010000070.1 GCA_040755095.1 Thermodesulfobacteriota bacterium | reverse complement strand
GCAGGGGCTGGAGGTGAGCGTCACCGGGCCGAAAGGCAGCCTGTCGCGGCGGCTGCCGGCCGGAGTCTCGGTGATTCTGGACAATGGCGCCGTGCGCCTGGAAACCGGGGATGATGGTCGCAGCGGGAGGGCGATCTGGGGATTGGCGCGCACCCTCGTGAACAACATGGTGGTCGGGGTGAGCACAGGCTTTCGACGCCGGCTTCTCATCGAGGGGGTCGGCTACAAGGCGGAGGCGGCGGGAGCGATCCTCACCCTCAGCCTGGGCTACTCGCAGCCAGTGAGCTACAGCCTGCCCGCTGGCGTCAAGGCAGTGGTGGACAAGAGCGGGATCACCCTGGAAGCGATGGACAAGGAGCTTCTGGGGGAGACTGCAGCCCGCATCCGGGCGGTCCGCGGGCCAGAGCCATACAAGGGCAAGGGTGTGCGCTACGAAGCCGAGTACATCGCCCGCAAGGTTGGCAAGACCGGCGGCAAGGGCGGCAAGAAATAAGGAGAGGGTGACGTCATGGGCAAGACAAGTCCGAAGATCATCGCCCGCCAGACCCGGGTGAGCCGGATCCGCAAGAAGATCAGCGGCACTCCGGAGCGACCTCGGCTTCAGGTCTTCAAGAGTCTGAAGCATATCTATGCCCAGATCATCAATGACGAGACTGGGCATACCCTGGTGAGCATGTCCAGCCTCAGCAAGATCCTCCGCGGGCAGGCCGCTGAAGGCAAAACCGGTCGGGCCCGGCAGGTTGGACTGGCCCTGGCTGAGGCGGCCAAGGCGAGGGGCATCGAGAAGGTGGTTTTCGACCGGAGCGGCTATCTGTACCATGGGCGGGTGAAGGCCTTGTCGGAAGGAGCCCGCGAGGGCGGACTGGTGTTCTGAGCGGACCGCGGACAGACGGATCGGGGGTGCATCTTGGTTGAGCAGAAGGCGGGGAAGGGTGAAGACCTCCTCATCGAAAAGATCGTGTACATCAATCGGGTGGCCAAGGTGGTCAAGGGCGGCCGCCGTTTTTCCTTCAGCGCCATCGTGGTGGTGGGCGATGGTCAGGGCTCGGTCGGCTATGGATTGGGTAAGGCCAATCAGGTGCCGGAGGCCATTCGCAAGGGGCTGGAGCAGGCGCGCAAGGATATGCAGCCTGTGCCGTTGAGCGATGGTACGATCCCTCACGACGTGGTGGGGGTGTTTGGTGCGGGGCGCGTGCTGCTGAAGCGGGCCTCGCAGGGTACCGGTGTGATCGCCGGTGGCGCAGTACGTGCGGTGCTGGAGGCGGCCGGGGTGCACAACATCCTGACCAAGTGCCTTGGCTCCCACAACCCCCACAACGTGGTCAAGGCCACTCTGGCGGGGCTGCGGGATCTGCGGGCGCCTGAGCAGATCGCTCGTCAGCGCAACAAGGACGCGGCCAGCATACGCAGCTGAGGCGGGCACGCCCTATACGGGCTGGCGCAACGGGCGGGGTCGCCAGAGGCTGCCCCGGCGGTTCGGTCGCTTGACAAAGGCTTCAGCGAGAGATGGGGGCAGGATATGGCAAGGGCCATACGACTCACCCTGGTCAAGAGCATGGCTGGACGGCCCGAGAGACAGCGGGCGGTCCTGACCGGTCTGGGGTTGACCAAGATGCGGAAGACAGTGGTGCGCCAGGACACTCCCGAGATTCGCGGTATGGTGGCCAAGGTGCTGCACCTCGTGCAGGTGGAGGAGATGGAGGCATGCTGAACCTGAGCAACCTGTCGCCCCAGAAGGGCGCCAGCAAGGACCGCAAGCGGATCGGTCGTGGCCAGGGCTCTGGTCACGGTGGAACGGCTACCAAAGGGCACAAGGGCCAAAAGGCCCGCTCGGGGGGCAAGATTCGGCCAGGCTTCGAAGGTGGACAGATGCCGTTGCAGCGGCGGCTGCCCAAGCGGGGCTTCAACAACCCCTTCAAGGTCGAGTATGCCCTGGTGGGCCTGGGAGATCTTGAGGTGTTTGAGGCCGGCACCCGGGTTGATCGGGAGCTTCTGGTTCGTCAGGGCATTGTGGCCAGTGGGCAGCGGCCCGTGAAGGTGCTGGCCAACGGCGAGATCACCAAGGCCTTGGTGCTGGCGGTGGACAAGGTGTCGAAAGGTGCCCGGCAGCGCATCGAGGCCGCTGGTGGCCAGGTCGAGGACCGATAGATGCTTGGTGGCTTTCAGAACGCCGCCAACATACCCGAGCTGCGGCGGCGCATCGTCTTCACGCTGTCGATGCTGGCCGTCTACCGGATAGGCGTCCAGATACCCACCCCGGGCATCAACAGTGAGGCCCTGGCCTCATTCTTTGCCAAGGCGGCGGGCACGCTGTTCGGGATGTTCGACATGTTCTCCGGGGGCGCGCTGGAGAGGTTTTCCATCTTCTCCCTGGGGATTATGCCGTACATCAGTGCCTCCATCATCATCCAGCTGCTGACGGTGGTGGTGCCCCAGCTGGAGGCCTTGTCCAAAGAGGGCGAATCCGGTCGCCGGAAGCTCACCCAATACACCCGTTACGGAACCGTGCTCCTGTCGGTGATCCAGGGCACGTTCATCAGCGTCGGCCTCGAGTCCATGCAGTCCCCTGCCGGTGAGGTGATTGTGGCCGATCCCGGGTGGGCGTTCCGGGCGATGACGGTGATCACCCTGACCTCCGGCACCGCCTTCATCATGTGGCTAGGCGAGCAGATGACGGAGAGGGGCATTGGCAATGGCATGTCCCTGATCATCTTTGCCGGGATTGTTGCTCGCATGCCGGCGGCGGTGGGCAACACCTTCCGTTTGTGGCAGACCGGGGAGCTGGTTTTTATCATGCTCCCCATCATCGGAGCCCTGATGGTGCTGGTGGTTGCCGCGGTTATCTACATGGAAACCGCCCAGCGGCGTATCCCCATCCAATACGCCAAGCGGGTGGTGGGGCGGCGGGTCTATGGCGGACAGTCGTCGCATCTGCCGCTCAAGATCAATATGAGCGGGGTGATTCCGCCGATTTTCGCCTCCTCCATCATCATGTTTCCGGCAACCATCGGCGGTTTTGTGGACGTGGAATGGGTGCGGCAGGTTTCGGCGCAGCTGGCGCCGGGCAAGATCCCGTACACGGTGCTCTACGTTGGCTTTATCGTCTTCTTTTGTTTCTTTTACACGGCGGTGACCTTCAAGCCGATGGATGTGGCGGAGAACCTCAAGAAGCACGGAGGGTTCGTGCCTGGGATCCGGCCCGGGAAGCGCACAGCCGAGTTTTTGGACCGGGTGTTGACCCGTCTCACGGTGATCGGCGCGCTCTATGTCAGCCTGATCTGCGTGCTGCCCACGTCTCTGATCAGCTGGTTCAATGTTCCGTTCTATTTTGGTGGCACGGCCCTGCTGATCGTGGTGGGCGTGGCCATTGATACGGTGTCGCAGATGGAGTCCCATCTCATCATGCGCAACTACGAAGGCTTCATGAAGACCGGGAGGATCAAGGGCCGCCGCTAGCCGTCTGCGCTGACAGCGGGACTGGTGGGCATGGCAAAGGCCGTTCTTCTCAAGACGCCGGCGCAGATCGAGCTGATGCGGCAGGCAAACCGCATCGTCGCCGGAGCACTCATGATGCTCCGCCAGCGCGTGACTCCCGGGGTGAGCACCTGGCAGCTGGACGCCTGGGCCGAGGAGTATGCCCAGGCACACGGCGCCCAGCCCGCGTTCAAGGGCTACCATGGGTATCCAGCCAGCCTCTGTGTGTCGATCAACGAACAGGTTGTGCACGGCATACCGTCCAAGAGGGTCCTGCTGCGGGACGGTGACTTGGTGAGCTTCGACTTCGGGGTGCGCTATCAGGGCCTGTTCGGCGACGCCGCTTTGACGGTGGCAGTTGGCGCTGTGGATGGACGACGCCGAGCACTGATGCAGGTCACGCAGGAGGCTCTCTACAGGGGCTTGGCAGCAGCCCGTGCCGGCAACCGGGTGAAGGATATCTCCCGGGCGGTGCAGGAGCATGTCGAGGCGCGGGGTTTTTCAGTTGTGCGACAGTTCGTGGGGCACGGCATTGGTGTCAACCTCCACGAGGGACCGGAGGTCCCGAATTTCGTTGGCCATGAGCGGAGTATTCGGCTGCAGCCGGGGATGGTACTGGCTGTGGAGCCCATGGTGAATATGGGGACGCATGAGGTGGAGGTCCTGGCGGACGGCTGGACTGCTGTGACCTGCGATCGGATGCCGTCTGCACATTTCGAACACTCGGTGGCGGTCACCGAGAACGGGCCGGTGGTTCTCAGTCTGATGGCGGGAGAGACCCTGCCGGCTCCTCTGGTTGGGCCTTGAGGAAGAGGGAGTATGCCCAAAGAAGAGGCCATACAGGTTGAAGGGACCATCGTCGAGCCTTTGCCCAACGCCATGTTTCGGGTGGAGCTGGACAACGGCCATCGGATCCTGGCCCACATTTCCGGCAAGATGCGCATGCATTTTATCAAGATCTTGCCAGGCGACCGGGTGACCGTTGAGCTGTCACCGTACGACCTGACCCGAGGCCGGGTAGTCTTCCGAGCCAAGGGGGGACGTTCCGAGAAACGATAGGGTGAATATCATGAAGGTACGGGCTTCTGTAAAGCGGATCTGTGCGGACTGCAAGGTGATCAAGCGCAAAGGTGTGGTGCGCGTTGAATGCAAGGTCAAGAAGCACAAGCAGCGCCAGGGATAGACAGCCCGGCGCCTGCTCGGTACGGGGAGAGTCCGTGCTGCCACGCGGCGCGGATGTAACCAAGAGGAGTCTGGAGGACGACGTTGGCACGCATAGCTGGAGTTGACCTGCCGAAGAAGAAAGCCATGGAGATCGCCTTGACCTATATCCATGGCATCGGTCGGACGTCGGCGCGCCGCATCCTGGATGCGGCCGGGCTGCCCTTCGACTTCAACAGCGACGATCTGTCGGACGGCGATGTCGCCAAGATCCGCAAGATCATCGACGAGGGATTCGTGGTGGAGGGCGACCGGCGCCGGGAGGTGTCCATGGACATCAAGCGGTTGATGGATCTGGGGTGCTACCGCGGACTGCGCCACCGCAAGGGTCTGCCGGTTCGGGGCCAGAGGACCCACACCAATGCCCGCACCCGCAAGGGCCCCCGGAAGGGCGCGCCCCTGAAGAAGAAGTAGAGCATCCGATCCATGATCGACGGCCGTCCCGTGGCTCTTCTGGCGCGGCTGTGGCGATGAGCCCCGCACAGAGGGGGGGAAGGTTTTCTGGGAGGAGGCAGTATGGCAGGTCCAAAGAGTGTAGCCGCGCGAGGCAAGAAGAAGGAAAAGAAGAACGTACCCGAGGGCATTGCCCACGTGTGCTCCACGTTCAACAACACGATCGTGACCATCTCCGACCGCCAGGGGAATGTTCTGGCGTGGAGCAGCGCCGGCTGCCTGGGCTTCAAAGGCTCCCGGAAGAGCACCCCGTTTGCCGCACAGAATGCCGCGCAGACCGCGGCTCGGCGAGCCATGGAACAGGGGATGCGCAGTATCGAGGTCTGGGTCAAAGGGCCCGGGCCAGGCCGGGAGTCGGCTCTGCGCGCCTTGCAGGCCGTCGGCCTTGAGGTCAGCCGGATCCGGGACGTGACCCCGATGCCGCACAATGGCTGCCGCCCCCCCAAGCGGCGCCGCGTGTGATGGTCAGGAAGAGCAGCGAAGCATCGACAGGGATTGACCGAGGAGGAAAGAGCGTTGGCCAGATACCTTGGCGCGGTGTGCAGGCGGTGCAGGCGGGAGAACCTCAAGCTGTTCCTGAAGGGGGACCGCTGCTACAGTGACAAATGTGCTTTCGAGCGGCGGGCCTATCCGCCGGGGCAGCATGGGCAGGCGAGGACTCGCAAGGTCTCCGACTATACCGTGCAGCTGCGCGAGAAGCAGAAGGTGCGGCGTGTCTATGGCCTCTTGGAGGGTCAGTTCCGTCGCTACTTCGAGATGGCGGACCGGATGAAGGGGATCACCGGCGAGAATTTGCTTATCCTCCTGGAGCGCCGCCTGGACAGCACCGTGTTTCGTCTGGGTTTCGCCAGCACCCGCAGTCAGGCCAGGCAGCTCATCCGGCACAACCACATCCAGGTGGATGGCCACAAGGTGAACATCCCCTCCTACCTGACCTCGGTGGGAGAGGTGATCACAATCAAAGAGAAGAGCCGCACCGTGGCCACCATCACCGACAGCATGGAGGCGGCTGCCCGCAGGGGGCTTCCGTCCTGGCTGGAGGTGGACCGAGGCCAATTCCGGGGCGTGGTCAAGACGGCACCCAACCGGGAAGAGCTGACGATGCCGATGCAGGAGCAGCTGATCGTCGAGTTGTATTCCAAGTGAGAATCGGCACCGGTCGCCCTGGGGCCACCCGCACCTTGGGCGTCCCCATGGGCCTCCGTCCGGTTCGTATCCGGCCGATCCGTTTCGGAGGCGGCCGTCAGTCTTTGTCGTGAGGGATACTACTTGCTATGGCTGCTGAGATCATCCCCATCTATCGCAACTGGACCGAGCTCATCAGGCCCGAGCGCCTGGAGGTCGAAGCTGATACACACTCTGAGCACTACGGCAAGTTCGTCTGCCAGCCGTTGGAGCGGGGCTTTGCTGCCACCATCGGCAACCCCTTGCGCCGCATCCTCCTGTCGTCCATTCAGGGGGCGGCTATTACCTCGTTGCGGGTGGAGGGAGCCTTTCACGAGTTTACAACCATTCCTGGGGTGTTGGAGGATGTGACCGAGGTCATCCTCAACCTCAAGGAGGTGCGGCTCAAGCTCAACACGTCAGAGTCCAAGGTGATCCGTATCGAGAAGGCGGAGCGGGGACCGGTGACTGCGGCTGATATCATCGCTGACGGCACGGTGGAGGTCCTCAATCCGGACAAGAAGATTTGTACCATTACCGGCGACGGCGCGTTCCGGGCCGAGATGGAGGTCAAGTGGGGCAAGGGCTACATCCCTTCCGACCGGCAGCGGATCGAGGACCTGCCAGTGGGCACCATTCCGATCGACGCGGTGCACACGCCGGTCAAGAAGGTGAAGATCACCACCGCCCAGGCCCGGGTGGGCCAGCAGACCGACTACGACAAGCTGACGATCGAGATCTGGACCGATGGCTCGGTGCGTCCGGAGGATGCCTTGTCGTTTGCCGCCAAGATCCTCAGGGACCAGCTGCGGATCTTTCTCAACTTCGACGAGATCGGCGTGGAGCTGGAGACGCCGCCGCAGGACACCGCGGAACGGGCGCCCATCAACGAGCACCTGTACAAGAGTGTCGACGATTTGGAGTTGTCGGTGCGCTCGGCCAACTGCCTGAAGAACGCCAATATCCATTTCATTGGTGAACTGGTGCAGAAAACCGAGGCCGAGATGCTCAAGACCAAGAACTTCGGGCGCAAGTCTCTCAATGAGATCAAGGAATTGCTGCAGGTGATGGGGTTGGGACTGGGCATGGTCGTCGAGGGTTGGGTATCCCCGGAGCCGCCCGCCAAGGCATCTGTGGAAGAGGATGAGGTGGAGCGATGAGACACCGCAAGGATGGCAGAAGACTGAGCAGGACCACCGAGCACCGCGAGGCGATGCTCCGCAACATGGTGACCTCCCTCTTCGAGCATGAGCGGATCGTGACCACGGTGCCCAAGGCCAAGGAGGCCCGCCGCCTGGCCGACCACATGGTGACCCTGGCCAAACGCGGCGATCTTCATGCCCGCCGGCAGGCCCTGGCCTTTCTCCGTAGCGCGACGGTGGTGGCCAAGCTTTTCGATCAGCTCAAGGACGGCTTTGCCGATCGGCAGGGCGGCTACACCCGTATTATCCAGACCGGCACCCGACGGGGCGACGGGGCAGCCATGTCCATTCTGGAGCTGGTGACCCTCCGGGAGGCCTGATACGGCTGCCCGGCCGATGCGCCGTCGTTGCTCCCGTTTCTGACAGGCCCTGAGAGCGCAGCTGCTCCAGGGCCTGTTGGCGTTGTGGGCCGGCAGAGTGCGCGCCGCCGCCGGCCCGAGGGGCGCCGGCTAGATGGCGGCTCGGGCAGCGGGTAGCCTGATGGTCACCGTTGTGCCTTCATCCGGCACGCTAGCGATTTCAATCTGGCCATCATGCCGGTTGATGATGCCGTAGCAGATCGCCAGGCCCAGCCCCGTGCCCTTGCCCACTTCCTTGGTGGTGAAGAACGGCTCGAACACCTTGGCGACGCTGCCCTCTTGGATGCCGCACCCGGAGTCCCGAATGCGGACGATGACCTCCTCTCCTTCGCAGGCGGTCGTGATGGCAACCAGTCCCCGGCCGCGGATCGCCTCGCCGGCGTTGATCAGCAGGTTGACCATGACCTGCTCGAGCTGAGCCGGGTCGCCGAACACCGGCGCCGGAGATGTCAGACTCTGGATAACCTCGATCTCCTTGAGCTCGAAGCCCACCAGATCCAGAGCGTTCCGTACCACCTCGTTGATATCGAGCTGGCGGAACTTCGGGTCGCCCTGGCGGGAGAACTGCAACAGCTGCTGTACGATACCGGACGCCTTCTCGATATTCCGTTCGATGACGGCCAGCTTCCCGAGCAGGAAATCATCCGGGCAGCCGGCGGCAAGCCTCCGCTGGGCCGTTTGTACGGCCAGGGAGGCGTTGTTGAGCGGATTGTTGATCTCGTGGGCCATGCCGGCAGCCAACCGGCCAACGGACTCGAGCTTGCCGGCGTGCTGCAGCTTCTTCTCCTGCTGAAGCCGTTCCAGCTCAGCCGCCGCCCGCGCGCCGAAGATCCGCAGCATTGAGCAGGCAAGGGCGGTATCGATCGCCTCCTTCCGGTCCATGACCGCGACCAGGCCCAGGGCAGCGCCTGCCGAGTCGTGCAGGCGGACACCGATATAGGCCTCCACACCCAGATCGGCGAGGAGGGGATCCCGGGGGAAGAGCTTCCAGGCATCCTTCGGATAACAGCACAGCCCCTCCTGCACCACCTTCCCACAAGGGGCGCCTGCCAGCTGGTAGGCGAAATTGTCGCCGAGCCGGCCGTCCGCCCACACCACCACGGTCTGGACCCGCGTCGGATCAGACTCCACGAACTTGGCGACGACAGCGAAGTCCATCCCCAAGGCCTGAGCCAGGCTGGCGGCCAGCGAGCCGAAGAATCTCTCCCCAGTGGCACCGGACACTGCCTCGGCGATGGAGCGCAGGACCGATTCCGCCTCCTGCCTCTCGCGGTACCGCTCCTCCAGCTCCTGCTGCTGCCTTCTGACCTCTTTGGCCAGCCGCCATTTTTCGGACAGGGAAAGCGCCAGCTGGGTGATCTCGTCGGAATCAAAGGGTTTGCGCAGGAAGAGCAGCCGCTCGGGGAAGCCCACGGTCCGGACGATGTCGGCCATGGCGTGGTCGGAATAGGCGGTAACGATCACCAGTTCCACGTCCGGGTCGGCTTCCCGGATGCGCCGTGCTGTCTGCACACCATCCCAGCCCGGAGGCATACGAACGTCGACGAAGGCGACGCTGTAGGGCTGGTCCTCCGCAACCGCCTTCTGCACCAGGGCCAGCCCCTCCTGCCCCTGATGGGCCGTATCGAGCGTAAACGCTGGCCAGGCCACGCTTGGCCTGGTCTTCCTCTCCGAGAGCAGTGAGCCGAGCCCAGGGGCATCCGGACGATCGCCAGCCGGCGAGCCGACCAGAATGGAGCGGACGGCCTCGCAAATGGCGACATCGTCGTCAATGAGAAGGATTCGTCTGCTGCTCATGGATGAAGACGCCTCCGGGCCCCCCTGGTCTGGCGGCCCCTGCCTGAGGGCGAGACCGACGGTGTCAGAGGATGCGGCGGTCAAGCACCCGGGCTGCCTTGCCCTCGGAGCGCTCCAAGCTCTTCTTTTCCACCAGCTTCACCTCCACCCCGATGCCCAGCTCGGTGGCGAGGCGGTCCCTGATCAGATCCACCAGGCGTCGCTGCCTCCACATTTCGTCAAAGAAGATGTTCTCCGCCACCTCCACCAGCACCGTCACCTCGTCCATGGCGCCGCGGCGGTCCACCTGGATCTGATAATGGGGCTCGGTGCCTTCGATCTCCAAGAGCACCGCTTCGATCTGCGAGGGAAAGACATTGACCCCTTTGACGATGAGCATGTCGTCGGTACGCCCCATGACCCGCGCCATCCGCCGCAGGGTGCGGCCGCAGGGGCAGGGCTCCGGGATGAGGCGGGTCAGATCCCTGGTCCGGTAGCGGATGACCGGGAAGGCCTCCCTGGTGAGGGTGGTGATGACCAGCTCTCCCAGATGACCGGGCGGCACCGGTTGCAAGGTCTGGGGATCGACGATCTCCACCAGGAAGTGGTCCTCGGCCAAGTGCAGACCGTGGCGCTCCAGGCATTCCCCCGCCACCCCCGGCCCCATGACCTCGGAAAGACCGTAGTTGTCGGTGGCAGCGATGGCGAGCTTGTTCTGGATCTCCTGGCGCATGGCCTCGGACCACGGTTCGGCACCAAAGAGGCCGACGCGCAGCGACAGGGCGTTGGGATTGACCCCCATTTCCAGGAGGGTATCGGCCAGATGGAGGGCGTAGCTGGGGGTGCAGACCAGGGCCGTAGCCTTGAAATCCTGGAGGATTTTGATCTGGCGCCGGGTGTTGCCGCTGGAGATGGGGATGACCGAGGCGCCGATCCGCTCGGCCCCGTAATGGAGGCCGAAGCCGCCGGTGAAGAGGCCGTAGCCGAAGGCGATCTGCACCACATCGTCGGCGGTGACGCCCCCGGCGGTGAGCACCCGAGCCACCAGATCGGCCCAGCGTCGGATATCGTTCTTGGTGTAGCCCACCACCGTGGCCATGCCGGTGGTTCCGGAGGAGGCGTGGATGCGCACCACCTCCCGGAGCGGCACGGCGAAGAGCCCGTAGGGGTAGTTGGCCCGCAGATCCTCCTTGGTGGTGAAGGGCAGGCTCTTGAGCTCAGACAGGTCCCGGAAACCGTCGGGATCGAGGCCGATTTCCTTGAACTTCTTGCGATAGAAGGGAACATTGCGCGCCACCCGGAAGAGGGTCGACTGCAGGCGCTCCAGCTGCAGCTGCTCCAGGTCCTCGCGGCTGATGCACTCCTCGTCCGGCTGCCAGTACATGTCCCCCTCCTTACCGTGAAAGACGGACCGCAGAAGGTCGACCAGGGAATCAGGGACCGGTCGTGGCCGTTTCCGATCCGTTCAACCGGTCCCTTCCGCGGTTGGACATTCCTTGCTCGATATTCGATATTCGTTTTCCGGGTCCTCGGTGCCATGACCGAGGTAGGCCCGCTGGACGTCGCGGTTGGCGAGCAGCTCGGCGGCCGGCCCCTGAAGGCTGATCTTGCCGGTCTCCAGGACGTAGCCCCGGTCGGCGATGGCCAGGGCGGCGCGGGCGTTCTGCTCGACCAGGAGCACCGTCTTGCCAGTCGCCCGCAGCCGCTGGATGATGGCAAAGATCGTTCTGACGACGAGCGGCGCCAGGCCGGTGGAGGGCTCGTCCATCATCACGAGCTGGGGCCGACTCATGAGGGCGCGACCCATGGCCAGCATCTGCTGCTCGCCGCCGGACAGGGTGCCAGCCGGCTGGTCCCGGCGCTCGGCCAGGATGGGAAAGAGCCTGTAGACCTGGTCCAGCTCCTCGGCCACGGCCGGCCGGTCCCGGCGGGCCAGAACTGTGCCTCCCAGGAGCAGGTTGTCCCTGACGGTGAGCGGCGCGAAGACTTGGCGGCCCTCGGGAACCAGCGCACAACCCAAGGCGACCAGCCGCTCCGGTGGGACCCGGCAGAGGTCCCGGTCCCGGAACCGGATCTCGCCGGCGGTGGGCCGGAGAACGCCAGCGATTGTCGCCAGCAGGGTGGTCTTGCCCGCCCCGTTGGCGCCGATGATGGCGACGATCTCCCCCGGGGAAACGTGCATGGAGATGCGGCGCAGCACCCGCAGCTTGCCGTAGCCGGCTTCCAGGTTACGAACCCTGAGCATCATCCTCTCCGAGATAGATCCTGATGACTTCGGGGTTGGCCTGGATAGCGGCCGGGCCGCCCTCGGCGATCTTCTGGCCGAAGGACAGGACCACAATCGCATCGGATATATTCATGACCAGAGACATGTCGTGCTCCACCAGAAGCACAGTGACCCCCTGATCCCGGATGCGCTGGATGAGCCGGCCGATCTCGGCGGTTTCGTACATGTTGAGCCCGGCCGCTGGCTCGTCCAGGAGCAAAAGCCGAGGCTCGGCGGCCAGGGCGCGGGCCAGCTCGATGCTGCGCTGTTGGCCGAAGGACAGGCCGGTGGCCTCGGTATCGGCCATCCTCGCCAGGCCGAACAGCTCCAGGAGCCCCTCGGCGCGCCGCCGGATGCGTCGCTCCTCCGGCCAGGTCCAGGGGGCGTTGACCAGGCCGGCCAGAAAGCCGGCTTGGCTCCGGGCATGGCAGCCGACCATTACGTTCTCGCAGGCGGTCATGCCGGCGAACAGCTTGATGTTCTGGAAGGTACGGGCCAGGCCCCGGCGGGCGATCTGGTGGGCTTTGAAGCGCTGGTACCGGCGGCCGTCGAAGACCAGGCTGCCCCGCTCCACGGGCAGGTGACCGGAGATCAAATTGAAGAGGGTGGTCTTGCCGGCACCGTTGGGCCCGATTACCGCCTTGATCTGGCCGGCCAGGACGTCGAAGCTGACGTCGTCCACCGCCTTGAGGCCGCCGAAGGAGTGGCTGAGTCCGGTCACGGTCAGGAGTGCCATCAGGCCACCTCGCTGCTGCTTCCCCGGGCACGCCGGAAGAGGCGGCCGACCGGCAGCCGCAGCAGACCCTGGGGAGCAAAGAGCATGATAGCGATCAGCACCGCGCCAAAGACGGCGTCATCGTACGATCCGAAAAGGCCGCGCATGGACAGGAAGTTGAGGACGGCGCCGGTCACCAGGGCGCCCCACAGGTTGGCCATGCCGCCGGCCGCGACGATGGCCACGTAGCGCACCGATTTCATCACCCCGGCCTCAGAGGGGCCAATGCCGCCGTTGTAATGGGTCAGGAAGACCCCGGCCAGGGCGGCGAAGACCGCCGAGAGCACGAACACCCCCAGCTTGGCGCCGGCGACGTTGACGCCCGAGGCTGCCGCCGCCTCCTCGCTGGCATGGATGGCCCGCAGGCTGCGGCCGACCCGGGAGTGGACCAGGTTCACGAGCAGCAGCATTCCGAAAAGGATCAGGCCCCAGGCGATGTAGTAGTTGGTGACCCTGGCGTCCAGGCTGCCGCTCACCGTGATGCCGGGCAGCAGGGTGAAGCCGGGCACCTCGGAGATGCCGTCCGCCTGGCCGAAGTAGGCGGTGGCCAGGACGACGCGGTAGATGATCGTGCCGAAGCCCAGGGTGGCCATGGCCAGGTAATGCCCTTTGAGCTTCAGAACCGGCAGGCCGATGACCAGGGCCACCAGGGCCGCGGTCAGGACGGCGGTGACGCAGGCGGCCCACGGGTGGACGGTCAGAAATTTGTCGCCGAACATGTCCTCGCTCGCCACCAGAAGCCCCCAGCGACCCAGGAGCTGCAGCACGGCGTGCCCCTGGAAAGCGATCAGATTGTGGGTGGTGAGACCGGCGGCGAGATAGCCGCCGATGGCAAAGAAACCGGCGTGGCCCAGGGAGATCTGGCCTGCATAGCCCATGAGGGTGCACAGGCCGATGATGACCAGGGCATAGTAGCCGGCCATGGTCAGCTGGGTGAGGTAGAAGGCGGTGCCGGTCCGGGCGGTGAGGACCTGGACGGCCACCACCACCAGGGCCAGGGCCAGGAGTGGGGCATAGCGCCGGGCGGTCTCCACTTAGAACTCCTTGAGGGCTCCGGTCTCCCGGCTGACCAGGAGGCCATGGGGGCGGAAGACGAGGATGGCCAGCAGCAGGGTCAAGGCCAGCACATCCTGGTAGGCCACCGGCAGCACCGCGACGGAAAAGGCCTCCATGATGCCCAGGAGCAGCCCGGCCACCACCGCGGCCACCGAGCTGCCCAGACCGCCCAGGATGGCCACCGTGAAGCCTTTGATGGCCAGGGTCGGTCCGGAGTCGTAGCGCAGATAGGTGATGGGTGAAACCACACAGCCGGCCAGGGCGCCGATGCCAGCCGACAGCATGAAGGACAGGGTGACCAGATTGCGGGTGTTGATGCCGCACAGGGTGGCAGCCAGGCGATTGGCGGCGCAGGCCCGCATCTGGCGTCCCACCGGAGTGAGCCGGAAGAAGAGGCTCAGGGCCGCCACCATCACCGAGCAGACCCCGATCACCCACAGCACCTGGGGCGAGACGTTGGAGCCCAGGATCCGAACCGTCGACACCTCGTTGCCGGTGAAGTAGGGCAGGGCCCGCACCTTCTCCCCCCACACATGCAGGGCCAGCTCCCGGAGCATGATGGACAGGCCGATGGTGATGACGATCATGCGCAGCACGCTGGGCCGGTGCAGCCAGCGGATGAAGAGCATCTCGATGAGGCCGCCGGCCAGCATGGTGGCGATGGTGGCCAGCAGGATGGAGACGGGCAGGGGCAGAATCTGGTGCAGGGAGATGGCGATCATGCCCCCCAGCATCACGAACTCGCCCTGGGCGAAGTTGATGATGCCGGTGGTGTTGTAGATGATGTTGAAGCCGATGGCGACGATGGCGTAGATGACGCCGTAGGTGATGCCGGCAAAGAGATACTGGATGGCGAGATCGACGGTCATGGGCCTGGTCGGGGAGCCCGGGCAGCCCGCTGGCTGCCCGGGCCGACGATGGGCAGCGGTCTACTTGCCATAAAAGGTGAAGGCCCCGTCTTTTACGGTCAGCATGGAGAAGGCATCCATGCCCAGACCCACGTGGTCGGAAGGCGAGAAGTTGAAGACCCCGGCGGTGCCAGCAAAGCCCTTGATGCCCTCGATGGCACTCCGGACCTTCTCCCGGTCGGCACCGCCGGCCTTGATGCCCTCGGCCAGGAGCATCAGGGCGTCGTAACCGTGGCCGCCGAAGGTGGAAGCCAGCTCGCCCGGGTACTTGGTCTCATAATCCTTCTTGTATTGGAGCAGGAGCGCCTTCTGGGGATGGCCCTCCGGCAGTTGATCGGCGACCAGAAGGAGGCCCGCCGGGAAGATGATGCCTTCGGCGGCGGCGCCGGCAGCCTTGACGTACTCGATGTTCCCGAAGCCGTGGCTCTGGAAGAGGGGCAGCTTGAGGTTGGCCTGGGCGATGTTCTTGGCCAGGATGGCCTGGGCCGGCTCGATGGACCAGTTCACCACGGCCTGGACCTCGGGGTTGGCAGCGACCTTGGTCACCACGGGGGTCAGGTCCGTGGCCTTGGAGTCATAGACCTCCTCCAGAAGGATCTGGATGCCGAAATCCGGAGCGATCTTCTTGAGCTGGGCCGCCCCGGCCTTGCCGAAGCCGGTGTTGGAGGAGAGGAAGGCGATTCGGCTGATGCCCATCTTCTGCATGGTGGTGAAGATGTGCTTGATGGCGTCGGAGTCGTTCTGGGGGGTCTTGAAGACGTAGCGGGCCACCGGGTTGACGATGAGCTCAGCAGCGGCGCAGGAGATGAGGAGCATCTTCGCCTCCTCGCAGATGCCCTTGATCTTCAGGGTCTCACCGCTGGTGGAGGGTCCGAGGATGGCGAAGACCTTCTCCTCTTCGATAAGCTGCTTGGCGAAGGAGACCGCCTTTTCGGCGTCGGCCCCGGAATCCTTGATCACGAGCTGGAGCTGATGGCCACCCACCCCGCCGCTGGCATTGATCTTCTCCACCAGCATCTCCATGGTGCGGGCCTCGGGACCGCCCAGGAACGAGGCCGGGCCGGTGACGGCCAGGATGGCGCCCACCTTGAGGGTGTCGGCCTGGGCCAGCGGGGCGGTCAGGATGCCCATGACGGTCCACAGGGCGGCTGTTGCGGCCAGCGTCCGGATCCACAAACCCTTCATCGTTGTCTCCTCCCTTTCGTTCGAGTGGCGCTTGGACAACGACCCCCTGCGGGTCGTCTTCAGATGGCGTGAACCTCTTCCCCGCTGAGGATGCGCACGCCGCCCCGGGTGAGACCGGCGATGGCGGCATCGATGTTGTCGAAGCGGAAGATGAGGATGGCGTGCTCGCCGCTTTTTTGGACGAAGGCGTACATGTACTCGACGTTGATGCCGGCCTCATCCATGAGCGCCAGGATATGGGCGAGGCCTCCTGGCCGATCGGCCACCTCCACCGCCACCACCTCGGTCTTCCCCACCGTGAAGCCCTCCCGCCGCAAGGTTTCCTTGGCCTCCTCGGTCCGGTCCACGATGAGGCGCAGGATGCCGAAGTCGGCGGTGTCGGCCAGAGACAGGGCTCGGATGTTGATGCCGGCGGCGGCCAGCACCGCCGTTACCTCAGCAAGCCGGCCGGATTTGTTCTCCAGGAAGACAGCGATCTGTTCCACCTTCATGGGCGCACCCCCTAGATTGTGCGGCGGTCGATGACCCTTTTCGCCTTGCCCTCGCTGCGGGCGATGCTTTTGGGCTCCACCAGCTTGACCCGGCAGGTGATGCCCAGAAGATCCTTGATCTCGCCTTCGATCCTTTTGGTCAGGCGCTCCAGGCCTTTGATCTCGTCCGAGAAGATGGCCTCGCCCACCTCCACCTGCACCTCCATGGTGTCCAGAGCCCCTTCCCGGTCAACGATGATCTGGTAATGGGGCTCCACCTCCTCGATGCTCATGAGGACGTGCTCCACCTGGGAGGGGAAGACATTGACCCCCCGGATGATGAGCATGTCGTCGGTACGGCCGGTGACCTTGTCCATGCGCACCAGGGTGCGGCCGCAGGGGCACGGCTCGTAGTGGAGGCGGGTGAGGTCCTTGGTGCGGTAGCGGATGACCGGGAAGGCCTCCTTGGTGAGGGTGGTGAAGACCAGCTCGCCGGCGCTTCCCGGTGGCAGGATCTGACCGGTGGCCGGATCGATGATCTCCGGCAGGAAATGATCCTCGAAAATGTGCAGGCCGCATTTGGCCTCGGCACACTCCACCGCCACCCCCGGGCCGATGATCTCGGACAGACCGTAGATGTCGATGGCCGTGAGCCCCAGCTTCCTTTCGATCTCCTCCCGCATGCCCTGGCTCCAGGGCTCGGCCCCGAAAATACCCACCCGCAGGAACAGGGTCGAGGGGGCTACCCCCATCTCGGTCATGATCTCGGCTAGGTTGAGGGCATAGGACGGGGTGCTGCACAGCACGGTGGAGCCGAAATCCTGCATGAGCATGATCTGGCGCTTGCTGTTGCCGCCGGAAATCGGGATCACCGTGGCGCCCAGGTTCTCGGCGCCGTAGTGGAAGCCGAGGCCACCGGTGAAGAGCCCGTAGCCATAGGCGTTGTGGACCACATCGCCGGCATGCACCCCCGCCGCCGAGAGGGTCCGGGCCATGACCTCGGCCCAGGTGCCGATGTCCCGCCGGGTGTAGCCCACCACCGTGGGCTTGCCGGTGGTGCCGGAAGAGGCATGCAGCCGCACCACCTGCTCCAGGGGCACCGTGAAGAGGCCAAAGGGGTAGTTGGCCCGCAGATCCTCCTTGGTCAGGAAGGGCAGCAGGGTCAGATCGTCAAGGCTCCTGATATCCTCCGGCCGCACCCCGGCCTCGGCCATCCGGTCCCGGTAGTAGGGCACGGTCACCGCCACCCGCTCCACCGTGGCCCGCAGCCTCTTGAGCTGGATCGCCCGCAGGGCCTCCCGGGGCATGGTCTCGTATTCCTCGTTCCAGATCATGGCATGTCCTCACTGCTGGGAAACAGCGGCGCGGCCCAGGTCGAAGGCCAGCTGATTCGCCGTCCGGAACCGTTCCGGGACGCGTTCTTCGATGACGGCGCGAAAGGTGGCCACCGGCACTGGCAGGAAGACGGCCAGGGCGCCCACCAGGACCATGTTGACGGTGCGGGGCTCGCCGGCCTGCCGGGCCAGGAGCTCCGCGTCCAGCTCCACCACCGAGACGTGCCTCTGCCGCAGCTCGTCCAGAATGGCGTGGGGATAGAGGGCCTTGCCGGTAGCCACCACCGGCGGCGGGATCTCCTGGCTGTTGGCGATCACCCGGCTGGCCGGGTGCAGATAGGGCAGGTAGCGCACCGCCTCCAGCTTCTCGAAGGCCACCAGAAGATCCGCTGTGCCGGGCTCGATGAGCGGGGAATAGACCAAGGCGCCGAAGCGCAGGTGCGCCACCACCGACCCTCCCCGCTGGGCCATGCCGTGCACCTCGCTTTTCTTTACCGACAGCCCTTGGCGGATCAGGGCATGGGCGGTGATCTCGCTGGCCAAAAGGATGCCTTGGCCGCCGACGCCGCAGAAGAGGAGGTTGGTCACCTGCGAGGCCGGGCGGTCGTCAGAGGAGGGCGGGGTGCTCATGCCAGGGTCTCAAGTGGAAGGGCGGGATGGTTGCGCGCTCCTGGTCGATGGCGGTGTGGTGCCAGGCCCACGCCTCAGGACTGCTCGGCGGTGGCCAGCTCGATGGCCTCGAACTGGCAGATCACCTGGCACTGGCCGCAGCCGGCACAGCGGATGGCGCTGATCCGGGAATGACCGGGCTGTTTCTCCCGGAGGCCCAGGGCCGTGGCCTCGTCCGGGGTAAGGGCCTGCCAGCTGATGGCCGGGCAGCCCAGGCCCAGACAGAGGCGGCAGCCCTGGCAGCGCTCCACATCGACCCGGAAGGCCGGCTTGCGCTGCCGCCGCACCTCGGGCAGCAGCGCGCAGGGGGCCCGGGCGATAATCACCGACGGTGCCGGCCGTGCCACCTCTTCCTGGATCACGGCCATGGCCCGGCGGTGGTCGTGGGGATCCACCGTCACCACATGCGGCACGCCGATGGCCCGGCACAGGGCCTCGAGGTCCACGGCCGGTGCCTCGTCCCCCGCCAAGGTGCGGCCCGAGGCCGGGTTGGCCTGGTGGCCGGTCATGGCTGTGATCCGGTTGTCCAGGATGATCACTGTCGAACAGCCCTTGTTGTAGACGATATCGAGAAGACCAGTGATGCCGGAATGGAGGAAGGTGGAGTCGCCGATCACCGCCACCACCTTGCCCAGGGCCTCGTCGCCCAAAGCCTTGTCCATGCCATGGGCCATGCTGATGCTGGCTCCCATGCAGACGCAGCTGTCCATGGCCGCCAGGGGCGGCAGGGCGCCGAGGGTGTAGCAGCCGATATCCCCGGACACGAACAGCTTGAGTCGGGACAAGGCGTAGAACACCCCCCGGTGCGGACAGCCGGGACACATGTTGGGGGGGCGCGGCGGCAGGGCCAGGGGCTCGAACGGTGGCCGGATCGGGGTGCCGGTGACCGCCACCCGCACGATCTGCGGCGCCAGCTCGCCCCGGGCCGGGATGATCTCCTTGCCGGCAGCCCGGATGCCCATGGCTCGGATCTGGGTCTCGAGAATGGGATCCAGCTCCTCCACCACGACCAGCCGCTCCACCTCGGCGGCGAAGGCACCGATCAGGCTTTCCGGCAGGGGGTGGACCAGACCGAGCTTGAGGACCGAGGCCTCGGGAAAGGCCTCCTTGACATAGAGGTAGCTGACCCCGGAGGTGATGAAGCCAAGCCGCCGGTCTCCCCACTCGATCCGGTTCTCCAGAAAGGCCTCCGCGAATTGCTTCAGCGAGGCCATGCGGCGCTCCAGCTCCAGACGGCGGGTCCGGGCGTGGATCGGCAGCATGACATACTTGTCCGGTCGTCTTTCCAGGCCGGGGGAGACTGCCGGCGGGGCTGGTGCAGGAGCCGGTGTCACCAGCCCCTTGACATGGGCAATGCGAGTGGAGCTGCGGACCAGGACCGGGGTGTCAAACTCCTCGGCGATGGCGAAGGCGGTCTTGAGAAATTCCTTGGCCTCGGCCGGATCGCTGGGCTCCAGCATGGGGACCTTCGCCGCCAGAGCGTAGTTGCGGCTGTCCTGTTCATTCTGGGAGCTGTGCATCTCCGGATCGTCGGCTACCACCACCACCAGCCCCGCGCGGCCGCCGGTGTAGGCAGCGGTGAACAGGGGGTCGGCGGCCACGTTGAGCCCGACGTGCTTCATGGTGGCCAGGGCGCGCACCCCGGCCACGGCGGCGCCCAGGGCCACCTCCAGGGCGACCTTCTCGTTGGGCGCCCATTCGGTGTATACCCCCGGGTAGCAGGCCAGGTTTTCCAATATCTCGGTGGAGGGGGTGCCCGGGTAGGCGGAAGCAACCCGGACCCCGGCCTCATGGGCGCCCAGGGCCAGGGCCTCGTTGCCGGACAAGAAGAGCGGCGTAACCGTCACAGAGGAACTCCCTCGTCAGCTGGCAGAGCATATGGAACAGGATCGGATGGATCCGTCGGCGGGCAAAAGCTAAGACGAGTTCTTACCACGCTGGTTTCCGGATTACAAGCGTCCACGAATGGCCGCAGACGGGGGGCGGCAGCCGAGAGCCGGCCGCTTCCCGTCTGAGGACACGGGCGCCGTCCGGCAGGCGTGCGCGGCGAATGGGCTCCTTGGCACCGGCGACCATTGGTCTCGCAGACGCTCGGAACGATAGCGTGCTGCCCTTGGCGTTTGGACCCTGGTTTTTCCTCTGGCGTCGCCCCGGCCGCAAGGCCGAAAGCCATTATGGTTGTCGCCGGCAGCCACTGCAGGCGAAGGTGAGAGTGTGGACAGCAACTTCGCGTGCCGTCACGGGGAGGGCGATCAGGCGCAAGAGCCTGGCATAGAAGGCGCTCCACTCTCCCTTGGTGGGCGGGTCGTGGGCCATATGGCAGAGGCGCTGGAGCTCGGCTTGTGCCCACTTGCCGAACCTGGCGAGGTCG
>JBFMBH010000069.1 GCA_040755095.1 Thermodesulfobacteriota bacterium | reverse complement strand
ATGCTGGGCAACAACGGCCTGGATGGCTTCCAGGTCCCCGGCATCGAGCTGGCGTCCGCGAATGCGGTGGAGTATCTCCGACAAGACAACACCTCCCTCGTGGGAGGTGTCTTACCAGAAATCGGAAATTGTCGCCCGCACAAAATGCATACCCTGTGATCAGGTACGACGGGACGCTACCTTACCCCTGATCCAATTGGATTAGAGGGTGGAATCAATCCCGTATGTTTATGCCGAGAACGATCCGGTCAACTTGGTCGATCCAGATGGGCTACTCCCTATTATACCAATATTTATTGGCGTAGCTTTGTTCGTAGGGTCACAATCGTCAAGTTTCCAACATGCTGCGGGCGATTCTGCGCAATACTGGGCAGACAGGCAAGTTGAATCTGGGAACTGGCTCTACGGGATTCCTGGGGCTTTTGCAACATTGGCTGACCCCTGCAATGCACAGACAACAGCAACAGTCCTTGGAGTCGGATCAGCCGCTGGCGCTTATTTGGGCAGACCTTTCTGGCAATACTATCCTGCGGGCACCCCCGGAT
Organism: Thermodesulfobacteriota bacterium; assembly: GCA_040755095.1. Lineage (NCBI taxonomy): Bacteria > Pseudomonadati > Thermodesulfobacteriota > Thermodesulfobacteriota bacterium. The sequence goes on along the minus strand of JBFMBH010000069.1, from coordinate 20,140 downwards.
ATAGCAGCCCATGGATAACCCGAGGATGGGGATGGCGACCACCCTATCAAACCGGCCCTGAAGCTGTCCAGAAGCTTGCATTACCCCCATGGAACCCAGCTACTGCCGTTCGTCCCATCTCACCGTCGCCCTTCAAATACATTGGCGGACCAAGAACTGTTACACCTCAGCCCCAGTGGGGGCAACCCGGTGGTGGTTTTGAATACAGAATCGGGGGTTTCTAATGGCCTTCATAAAGGTGTTCAATGCATTGATCCGTCTGACAGGATGGTCTCCACTGGGCAAACAAGTTTTGCTCAGAATAGATGATGCCTTCGAGAGAACCCTTAACGGCCTCAAGCTTGCCGGACGGCTCACTAATTTGAATCAAGACGGATCTGCCGTTATTGAACTCGAAAGACCCTTTCCCTTAAGAGATGAATTTGTAACGCACGTGCAGGCTGTGCCACGGCATCACGGTTATGATTTCTATTATCTCTACTGGGGTTTGATTGCCGTTGAATTGACTAATCCGAATAGCATGAATGTTTCAACCAAAGAACCAACAGAGGGCAGAATTGCAATCGCGTCTCTTCGGATCATCAAATCCAGTGAAAATCGGACAACCTGAGAATACAGGCTGTGCAGGGTGAGCAGGTTTTTTGCTAACGAATCATTCCAGCGGACCCGGCAATCCGTGGTGCATTGAAAGTCAGTGGTGCAATTCCAGGTTCGTTGCCATTTCGGCCGGGCCGCTGAATTTTGTGTTCGCGGGGACGTTCGGGACGTTCGTGCTCAGAGCGCTTGACAGCCCCGATCGGGGCATGATACCGTCCAGCCATGCCTCGCCAACGCCGCTTGGACGCCCCGAGTATCCTCCACCACGTGATCGCCAGGGGGATCGAACGTCGTCCCCCTGTTCCTGGACCCGCCGATTACCAGGACTTCCTGCGCCGGCTCAACAGCGACCGCGAGTAGCGTGGCGGCCTCACGGGCAAGCACCTTGGGCCGGCGCGTTGGCCGGGGCGTTCGCTGCTGAAGGAAGGTTGAATCACAGCACGGAGCTCCGCTATTCTGGAAAGAAGTCTGATGATCGATGGTGACGCGTTATGATTAGCATACACCCTCAGTACATACTGGACGAAAAACAGCGACGCAAGGCGGTCCAACTTCCCCTTGGCGAATGGGAAGGGATCCTTGAGGAGCTGGAGGAGTTGGATGATATCCGTGCGTACGATGCCGCAAAAAAGGGCCCACAAGATGCGATTCCTTTTGAACAAGCAGTGCGGGAGCTTCGCGAGGATCACGACGAGTGACGTATACCGTCGAAATCCTCCGGTCCGCCCAGAAAGGACTTGCCAAGGGTCACCGCGAGGATCAACCAAGGGTGATCGAGGCCATTCGCCAACTGGCAGAGGATCCGTGTCCTCCTGGAAGAAAGAAGCTCTCTGGGCGACCAGCTTGGCGGATTCGGATTGGGCAGTACAGAGTCATATATGAAATCCACGATGCACAGCTTCTCGTTCTGGTCGTTACGATCGGGCACCGTAAGGAAGTCTACCGATAGCGAATCGTGAGACGGACGGGACGAGACGAACGGGGGACGAGGGGACGGTCTTGACTGTTTCGACTCATCGTTGAACAGTGAACTGGGACGTCAACTTGCCAGCAGTGTCCGCATCCAGGGATGTTCCGAGCTTCGCCGTCGCGATGCAAACCTTTCCTCACGTCCGGTGGAGCGCTTCCCAAACAGGCTGGGTGTGGTGGCGCTGGCGAGGACGTTGACCTGCGTCACATGACACGGTAGCCTGCTGTCGTGATCAAGTCCTTCGCGAACAAGCGCACCCGGGAGCTTTTCTGAACGGGCAGGCGTAGTGGTTCCCAGCTGACGCGGCATCTCGCGCCGCGAGGAAGCTGGAGTACCTGCACCTGGCCACATGGCTCGAGGACCTCCGCGTTCCTCCCCGGCAACCGACTGCACGCCCTCGAGGGTGACCGAAAAGGCCAGTACTCGATCTCCATCAACAGCACAACAAGACGTAGAGAGACATTAGGTATAGGAATAAACAATGGAATTCGAGTGGGATCCGAACAAGGCTCAGACCAATTTCACAAGGCACAACGTCACGTTTTCCGAGGCTGCTACCGTATTCAGCGATCCATTCGACATCACCATCGCCGATCCGGATCACTCCGAGGGAGAGTTTCGCTTCCTTTCCATTGGCCGCAGTGAAGCTGGTCGGTTGCTTGTTGTCGGCTATACCGAACGGAACAACCACATCCGAATCATTACAGCCCGAGAGGCGACTCCACGGGAGGCTCGCAACTATGCATCCTGATCAAAAGAGCAATACGGAAGATGACATGCGTCCAGAGTATGATTTCTCTGGAGGTGTTCGCGGAAAGCATTATCAGGCGTATCGGCAGGGTACCAATCTGGTGCCACTGGACCCGGACGTAGCCCAGATGTTTCCAGACCCGGTTGCGGTAAACGAGGCCCTTCGTCTTCTTGTAAGACTTGCCAAACAGGGCGTCCCATCAACGGCAAAGGCCGAAATCGGGTAGGAGGTGGCGAGTGAGCTCGACAAGCGCTTCGTCGACGGCGAGAGCGTCTGTCGACGAGCTCGACATGGACTCGGCGCGCCGGCCCCTGCAGGAGTCTCGCCGAGTCAACATCGACTTCCCCGTGTGGATGGTCGAGCGGCTCGGTCGCGAGGCCAAACGGCCGGCAGCGGGACGTTCGTGCCCAGAGCGCTTGACAACCCTGACCAGGGCATGATACCGTCCAGCCATGCCTCGCCAAAGCCGCCTGGACGCCCCGGGCATTCTCCACCACGTGATCGCCAGGGGGATCGAGCGTCGTCCCCTGTTCCTGGATCCGGCCGATTACCAGGACTTCCTGCACCGGCTGGAAGGGGCCACCGAACGGGGACGGTGGACGGTCCTCGCCTGGGCTCTCATTCCCAACCATTTCCACCTTCTGGTGCGGACCGGCCCCGTGCCCCTGGCCGCGATGATGCGGAGCCTGATGACGGGCTATGCGCAGGCCTGTAATCGGCGGCACGGCCGCCATGGGCATGTGTTCCAGAACCGGTACAAGTCGATCCTGTGTGACGAGGAGAGGTATCTCCTGGAGCTGGTCCGCTATCTGGGCCTCAATCCCTTGCGGGCTGGCGTCGTGGCCGATCTGGAGCAGCTGGACCGGCATCCCTACTCCTCGCACTCCGCCCTCATGGGCACCATCCAGCGGCCCTGGCAGGCGGTGGACGAGATCCTGGGCCAGTTTGGGCCGAAGCCTGATGAAGCTCGACGCCGGTACCGGGAGTTCGTGGCGGCGGGGATCGCCCAGGGGCACCGGCCGGAGCTGGTGGGTGGCGGCCTGATCCGAAGCGCGGGCGGCTGGGCGGAGGTGCTGAGCCTGCGGAGCCGCAAAGCGGCCATGGCGGCCGACGAGCGGATCCTGGGGGATGGAGCCTTTGTGGAGGCGACGCTTCAGGCCGCCGCGTCGCAGACGAGGGAGACGCTCCGGCTCAGCCAGCAGCGGCTGAGCCTGCCGCAGCTGGAGGCCAGGGTGGCGGTGGCGGCCGGGCTGGAGCCAGGTGAGCTGCGGACCGCCGGCCGCCGGCTGCCCCTGGTGGAGGCCCGCCGGGCCTTCAGCCAGCTGGCGGTGCGCATCCATGGGTATAGCGGGGCCGAGGTGGCACGCTACCTGGGGGTGACGACCTCCTGCGTCAACCGGGCGGCGGGAAAACCGGATCTGACAGCCCTGGCCAGAAGCCTCCACCCGCTTGCGCCGTCCGACCGTTCCTGGCGCCCTCCCTCCGGGGGTCCACCCGCCGCCCGGCACTGACTGCCCTGGCCCCCTGTCCCCAGCCCCTTTCGTCCTGCCGCGCCAAGGCCGTCCTGACGCCCCGGGTGCCCTGCACCACGTGATCGCCCGGTGTATTCATCGTCCCCTGTGCCTGGGTCCTGACGACGACGATGAGCTCCTGCGCCGGCTCGCAGGGTCCAGCTCCCGACCCCAGACCAGTCCGCCCCGGATACAGGGCCGCGATGGTGCAGGCGCGGACCATGGAGGGCGCTCATGCAAGCGGTTGCCGTGGAAGCGCCGGCGTGACGTCAAACAGCCGGCCGTCGCGGCTGTGGCGGACGATGAGGGCCCGGAACATCTCCACCAGGCCTCGGCCCAGGAGGTAGAGGCACTGGGCGGTGCTGTTGGCCGTGGCGGTCCGGTCCAAGAGGATGTTGAGCTGGGAGGGGAATTCCTCCTCCGGTTGCCAGTAGTTGACGAGGAAGGGCACGCCGGGAAGGGGCTGGATCACCAGGGACCGGTCGGCGTTGGTGACGCCGGCGAGGGGCCTGGCGCCAAAAAGCCGCAGGATCTCGAAGAACAGCTCCGGATGGGCGTCAGCCAACCGGTGCATCTCCTGCTCGCAGCGGTGGGCGAAGAACCGCTGCCAGTCACCGGTTCCTGCCAACTCGCCGAAGGCCACCCACTGCCCTGCCGGGGCCAGGCCCTGGCCATGCAGGATGAAACCCAGGAGAGGCACCTGGACCCAGGTGTTCCGGTGGCAGTGGGAGACCAGATCGCCGTTGGCACGGATCCGGAGCTCCTTGCCCAGGCAGGTAACCACCACCATCCCGTCCACCAGGGGCAGGCCGAGCCGCCGGGCGGCCGCAGCCAGATCGGTGTTGGCCACCTCCTGCCGGTAGCGGTCCAGGAGGTGCTCCCGCACCTCTTCGCCCCCCGGGCTCGCCGGCCGGGGCGTCGCCGGACCGGCGGTGGTACCGGCAGCCACGTGGGGGCAGTCGGCCAGGTCCCGTTGTCCCTGGGCTACCGCCACGGCAAAGGCCATGCAGGACGGCAGCAGGCATTCCTTGCAGTTGGTCTTGGCGAGGAGCTTGAAGATCGCGAGGGGTTGCAGGGGTGGCGCCATGGCAGATCCTCCAGCGGCACAGAATTCTGGAAGAAAACCCTGCAAGGCGGCTTGCCGCATCACCCGTTCGGGGGATGCGGGTGTTTTTTTCCCCCCCAGGGCAGAAGGGGAGGGACGGCCCAGAGGCGGCGCGGCCTCAGATCAGCCGGTGCCGCACCGCCAGGGCCGCAGCCTGGGCCCGGTCGCGCACTCCCAGCTTGTCGTAGATATGCACCACATGGCTCTTCACGGTGTGGGGGCTGATGGCCAGGGTCCGGGCGATCTCGGGGTAGCTGGCGCCCCGGGCCAGGAGCCCCAGAACCTGGAATTCCCGGCCGGTGAGCAGGGCGGCCAGCGCCGGCCGGCCGCCAGCCGGCTCGGCATGGCGTGCCGGCAGGTCCAGGGCCACGGTGCCGGTCAGCCGTCCCTGGCGGTCCAGCACCGGATAGACGGCCTTCTGCTCCATGGGGGCGGCCAGGCCGGGGCACTGGTCAAGGTCGGCCCGACCAGTGGCGAGCGCGCCGGCAAAGGCCAGGCAGCTGGGCTGGCCGCAACGGCCGCAGTTGGTCCGCGGCAGAATTCGGTACACCTCCAGGGCAGGCACGGGCCGGACCCGCCGGAAGTCCGGCTCCAGAACGCCCTTCCGGGCATGAAGGCCGTTGAGATGGCACAAAAGCCGCTCCCCGAAGCGGACCACCTGGTCGTGATCCTGGAAGGCAGCGGCGATGATGTCGTGGGCATACAGATGGCAGTGGATGCCGTCGAAGACGAACTGGACCCGTTCGGGTGCGTCGAGGTAGCGGGCGCCGGGCACCGTGCGGTTGAGATAGGGGAAGAGCGGGGTGAGATCGGTGTCCACCGTCAGCCGCGCGCCCAGCCGGGGAGAGGGACAGGCCATGATGCCGGCCCGCTGCACCGTCATGCTGGTGAAGCCGGCGAGAAAGGGCGTGCAGGGCGCATGGCTGCGGGGGCGGTCCATGCCTGGGACCATACCCGAGCCCAGCGTCCGCGACAAGCCCTTCGCCACGCCTCGGATTGGCGACAGGGCTTCAGAGGGGGTGAAGCCGTCGGGGGCAGCTCGGCCACCTCGGCTGGCCAGCCGGCCAGGCTTGACGGGCCGCAGGCCGAGGTCCAGGTGGCGCAGGCGTCCCCCCGGACAGCCGTCGCAGCAGGCCTGGCACAAAGCCCGGGTGAGGCGGATGGAGTCGTACCGGGCCCGACCCGGCTATCGAAGAGCAGGCCGCCCAAGCTGCCGACTTTCTCACCGGCAAGGCCCATGGCCGGCCAACGTACCTGGGCGGGCGCGCCACCGGTTGGTCATCCGGCTCCATGCCCGGGGGCGAAGGCGAAACCGGGGCAGGCGTTGTGACGGGCCAGCCCGGCCGCAGCCGGCCGGGATCAGCGTCCGGCCCGCGTCTGGGAAGAGCTGCCCTTGGCCTGGCCGCCCGTGGCGACCTTGCCCTGGCCGACATCGCCGTGGTGCTTGCCGCCCGAGGCCAGGGCGAGGCCAGTGCCGAAGAGCACAATGAGGCATGCCGCGATGAGCTTTTTCATGGGGTCTCCTCCTTTTTCGGGCTGATGCGGCGGCACGAAGACCGTGGGAGCGCGACCGGCCGGCCGCCAGACCGATCTGGCCCCAGCCCGCTCTAATCCTTGTCGGTGTGGCAGGTGAAGCAGCCGGTGCCTTCCGCCATGCTGGCGTAGTCCCAGCGCAGCAGGTCCGGCTGATCCGAGCCGTGGGGCCGGTGGCAGGACAGGCAGGAGACCACCGCCTCGGTGCGGCGCGGCTGGGTCGGATCCAGCCAGGCCACCGGCGCCTCGGTGCTGGAATCCGTCACCGGGTTGTAGGCCGCATACTCCCCCACCTCCGGCAAGAGAATGTCGGTGGGATGGCGCAGCCAGGTGTCGCCAGCCCCCCGGATTCTGGTGCTGTCGTGGAACAGGCCGTGGCACCCCCCGCAATAGCTGCTGATGCTCTGGGTCCGGGCCAGACCCAAGGCGCCGGGGCTGGCGTCCCGGTCATGGCCATGCTGCAGGTTGTGGCTGCCATCGGCCACCTGCTCCCAGTCAGCATCCTCGACCCCGGTCACGTAGCAGTCGCCGGTCTGGTGCCCCACCAGGAACCGGTAGCGATCGTTGTCCTGGTGGTGGAAGACCTGGTAGTGGCAGCCCTTGCAGCCGCCACCATTGTTGTATTGGCTGGAGCCGGGCTCCCGGGCCAGGCTGTCATGGCAGGAGTTGTTGCAGCCGCCGAGCTTCCCCGGCGCCACCGCCAGGACCTGGTCCTCGCCGGCGATGCCGCGGACGTTGTGGCCGTACCCGTCCCCGTTGGCGACCACCCAGTGGAAGTTGCCTCCGGCCAGGGGGTTGACGGGCGGCACCGTGTTATAGACCACCGGGATGCGGACCCCGCCCACCTGGATGATGGTCTCCGAGGTCGTCGAGGAGTGGCAGCCGACGCAGTCGCTGATGAGCAGGGACTCCACCGGCCCGCCGGCGGGGCCGGCCAGGCGACCGCTGGCATCCCAGCCGGCGCCGGTTCCTGCCGCCGCCACCGGCTGACCGGCCTGGGAGTTGTGCATGGTGTGGCAATTGGCGCAGACGCCGCTCACCCGGCTGCTGGCCGGGCTGGCTGCCACACAGCTGCCGGCCAGGAGCACGCCGGCCAGCGTCCGGCGCCAAGCCAGCTGGCCTGATGGCCGGGCCGCTTTGCACAAGGAAGGCATGACTTCTCCCCCACCGGTACCCGTTCTTGTTCAGTTGCTGCAGCTGCAGCCGCCCGGCCCGGCCTGTGGATCGCCACCGGCGGTCATGGCCGGAATGTACCCGTCACGCCGGCACATGACAATAATTTTTGTCAGGATAACCAGAAAATGCTGCTGTCAGCTCGGACCCCGGCCGGGCCGGCTGATTGGGCCGCGGCCATCATGCTTGTCGAAGTGGGGCAGGGGGGGGCCGGGCAGGACCCGGCAAGGGCTTATTGGGAAGCGCGGCCGGCAGCGGCGACCGGGGTTATCCGGCCTGGGGCGCTTCAGACGGGACCCGCACCAGGTTGCGACCGTCCCGCTTGGCGGTGTAGAGGGCCGCATCCGCTGCGGCGATGAGGGCGTCGGCCGTGGTCCCATGGCCGGGGCAGCAGGCGACACCGATGCTCACCGTGCGCTGGATGCAGGTGAGGTCCGGGCCGGCGAAGGTATACCCCTCCACCTGGCTGCGCAGCCGCTCCGCCACCCCCAGGGACTCCTCCAGTCCCTTGCCGGGAATCAGGATCACGAACTCCTCGCCCCCATACCGGCAGGGGATGTCCTCGTGCCGGACATTGCTCTGGATGAGCCGGGCCATCTGCACCAGCAGCTGGTCGCCCACCTGATGGCCGAAGGTGTCGTTCACCTCCTTGAAGTGGTCAAGATCCAGCATCAGAAGGCAGAAGCCATCCTCGGGCAGGCGCTGGAAGCGGTGCACCAGGTCGTGCAGCTTGGTCATCAGATAGCGCTTGGTGTAGAGGCTGGTCAGGCTGTCCGTGATCGCCATGTCGTAGAGGCGGGCGTTGGTGAAGGCGATGGAGACGTGCTGGGTGACCGCGGCCACCAGCTTCATCTCGGCCGCCACGAACTCCTGGCCCGGCTTCTTGGCCACCGCGATGAGTCCGAACTGGGTGTCTTTGAACAGCAAGGGGATCAGGACCCGGGTGTGGCCGGCCAGGAACACCGGGCTGGTGAAGCGCTCGTCGAGCCAGCGGCGGAACTCCTGCCGGGAGAGGGCGGGATGCGGGGCGTGGGGGGCGTCCGGCGAGTAGTCCCGGCGGAACAGCCGCTGGCCCTCTTCCCGCCAGTAGACGGCGAAGTGATTGGGCCTCTTTTCGATGGGGATCACCAGCACCACGCTGTCGGCATCCAGGATCTCGGTGAGCAGGGAGACCACCACCTCCTTGACCTGCTTCCACTCGATGCTGCGGCTCATGCGCTGGACGATGGTGTACAGGGTGGCGATCTCCTTGGCCTTGGCCCGCACCTCGCCCAGATAGCGGCCCACCGCCCGGCTCATGACGTTGAAGGCGGTGCTGATGTCGGCGAACTCGCGGCTGCCGCCCAGCTCCAGCCAGTGGCCGAACTGGCCGTTGCCCAGCCGCTCGAAGCCGTCCAGGAGGCCCCGCACCGGCCGGGTGATGAACCGGGTGACGATGGTGGAGATGAGGACAAAGATCCCGGCCAGGGTGAGCAGACCGGTGAGGAGCAGACGGCTGGCGGTCTGGCGGAGGACGGCATCGAAGGGCGCCAGGGAGGAGTCGAACATGAACACGCCCAGGGTTCGCCGGTCCGGGGCGTGGCAGCCATGGCAGGCCGGCTCGTTGGCGATGGGCAGGATGTTGCGCAGGGTGGGCCGGTCGTGGACATTGAGCAGCGCCGTGCGCTGGCTGACGTGCCGCTCCCCGTCCGTGTGGCAGGCCAGGCATTCCGGCTCCTTCGCCAGGTCCAGGACCTGTCCCCGCAGCTGCGGCTCGCTGGAGAAGACAATGCGGCCGTTGGCGTCCAGCACGCAGATATGGGAAAGCAGGGTGCCCCGGGCGATCTCTTCGATGGAGCTGGTGATCGCCTCGGTGTTGTGCTGGAGCATGGCATGGCGCAGGGCCGACCGGATGGTGAGCCCGGCCTGCACCGCCTGGTTGCGGCTGATCTCGATGAGCTTGCCCCGCTCGAAGCTCCAGATGCCGTACAGGCTCGCCGCCATGGACAGCCCCAGGGCAACGAAGAGGCTGGCCAGGATCTTGACCCGCAAGGACACGGCATTGGGATCGAAGGACACGACATACCTCGGGAACAGCTCGCGACCCGCCACGGCCTGGGCCCGGCCCTGGTGCAGGCTGTATCAGCTCATAATAGCACCGATGGGCGTCCCAGGAAAACCATGATCTGCCGGCAGCCTGCTGCTGCGGCCAGGCCGGGCTGCCGGCGGGTGGAGCGTTGGCACGGTGAGAAGGGGGGAGGGCAATGGTGCGCCCGGAGGGATTTGAACCCCCGGCCTGCGGATTCGAAGTCCGACGCTCTATCCGGCTGAGCTACGGGCGCACAAAGGTCTCTTTCCTACCATCCCGGCGGCCAAAGATCAAGGACGGCCGCCGCCCGGCCAGCCGCTGATGTTGGTGGGGTCGGCCAGGATGGCGTAGAGCCGGTCGGTGATGGCATCGATCTCCGACCAGGTGGTGGAGATGGGCAGCCACAGGTAGACGACATGGCCCAGCGGCCGGATGAAGAGGCCGGCGGCCAGGCCCTGGCGATGGATGGCCCAGCCCACCCGGTCGGCAAAGCTGAAGGGCTCCCTGGTGGCCCGGTCCTTGACCAGCTCCATGGCCACGATCATGCCCAGCTGCCGGACATCCCCCACCCAGGGCAGCTCCCGGAACCGCTCCACCCGGGCGGCCAGGTGGGGGATGCTGCCGGCCAGCCGGGCCAGGGAGCCCTCGGCGGCAAAGACCTCCAGGGAGGCCAGGGCCGCCCGGGCGGCCAGGGGATTGCCGGTATAGGTGTGGCCGTGGTAGAAGGTGCGGTTTTCCCGGTAATCCCCGTAGAAGGCCTGGTAGATCTCCTCGCTGGCCAGGGTCGCGCCCATGGGCAGGAAGCCGGCGGTGAGACCCTTGGACAGGCACAGGAGGTCCGGCTCCACCCCGGCGTGCTCCAGGGCGAACATGCGGCCGGTGCGGCCGAAGCCGGTGGCCACCTCGTCCAGGATGACGTGCAGGCCCCCCTGCCGGGCCATGGCCACCAGCCGCGCCAGATAGCGGGGCGGGTGGATGATCATGCCGCCAGCCGCCTGGATCAGAGGCTCCAGGATGACCGCCGCCAGTCGTTCGCCCCGGGCCGCCAGCAGCTCGGCAAAGGGGGCCAGGCAGGCCAGGGAGCACTCCGGCCCGCGCTCGCCGGCCGGGCAACGGTAGCAGTCGGGGGAGGGGAGGCGGTGGACCGGCAGGGTCAGGTCGCTGAACGCGGCATGGAACTCCGGCACACCGCCCAGGCCCATGGTGCCGATGGTGTCCCCGTGGTAGCCCCGGGCCAGGGCGACCAGCTCCCGCCGCTCGCCCTGGCCGGTGAGCTGCCGGTACTGGAGGGCCATCTTGATGGCCACCTCGCAGGCGGTGGAGCCGTTGTCCGAAAAGAAGACCCGGGTGAGCCGGGGCGGGGTGATGGCCACCAGCTGCTCGGCCAGCAGCACCGCCGGCTCGTGGGTGACCCCGGCCAAGAGGGTATGGGGCAGCCGCTCCAGCTGCCGGGCCACCGCCTGGCGGATATGGGGATGGTTGTGGCCGTGCAGGATGCACCACCAGGAGGAGATGGCATCGAAATAGGGCCGGCCTTGGGGGTCGTAGAGAAAGAGCCCCAAGGCCCGGTCCACCACCAGGGGCGGCACGGTCTCCAGGTCCTGCATCTGGGTGTAGGGGTGCCAGAGGAAACGGCGATCCTTGGCCAGGAGATCGCGGGCCATGGCGGCAAGCGGGGTGCTACCGGCCCCGGAGGTGGTAGACCGCGGCCAGGTTGCGATACTGCTCGGCGCAGTCCAGGCCGTAGCCCACCAGGAAGCCTTCGTGGACGTCGAAGCCCACGTAGTCCACCCAGCAGGGCACGTCCCGCCGCTCCTTCTTGTCAATGAGGGCGCAGATGCGCAGCGAGCTGGGCTCGTGACAGGTGATGATGTCCCGGAGAAAGGCGACGGTGCGGCCGGTATCGACAATGTCTTCCACCAGGAGGACGTCCCGGCCGGCCACCGCCACCTCGATATCCTTGGTGAAGCGCAGCTCGCCGCTCGTGGTGCCGGCGCCATAGCTGGCCACCCGCACGAAATCGATCTCCAGGGGCAGGTCGATGTGGCGCACCAGGTCGGCCATGAAGATGAAGGCGCCCTTCAGGATGCCCACCACCACCAGGGACCGGCCGGCGTAATCCCGGGTGATCATCTGGCCCAGCTCCTGCACCCGCTGGGCAATGGCGCTCTCGGAGAGCACCAGCTCCTTGTCGGTCATGGATGGCTCCTTCGATCCGGGGGGAGGTCGTTGTGCCGGCATCTTACCCAGGAAGGCGCTTCCGGCTCAAGGCGTTTTTGGGCGCCCTGGCCTTGACTTCCCGGGCCTGGCTTTCTAGTCTTGGTGCCGTCCCAGGTGTCGCTCGTTGTGGCGTTGCCGGCCGGCCTGGGATGGACCAAATCCTTGCAGGAGGTGGACGATCATGGGCAGCGGGAACGAGCCCCTGGAGATGATGCGGCAGGGCGCCGGCCAGATCGGGCGGGGCCTGGCCCTGGGCCGGCGGCGGGCCATCAGGGTCCATCCGGCCTGCGACCGGTAGCAGCCCATGGACAGCCATCGACCGGAGGCGGCCGCCGACATCCTCATCACCGGCGGCTGCCTGCTGCCGGTCCACCCCGGGCTGCCGGCGGTGCTCCATCCGGGGTATCTCGCCATCACGGACGGCCGCATCATGAGCCTGGGGCCGATGGCTGACTGCCCGCCGGCCCTGGCAAAGGCTGCCGGCCGGATCCTGGATGCCCGGGACCGGCTGGTCGTGCCCGGCCTGGTCAACGCCCACTGCCACGCCGCCATGACCCTGTTCCGGGGCCTGGCCGATGACCTGCCCCTGGCCACTTGGCTGTTCGAGAAGATCTTTCCCGCCGAGGCCCGGTTCATGGATCCGGAGGCGGTGGCGGCAGCCAGCCGGCTGGCCGCCGCCGAGATGCTGCTGGCGGGCACCACCACGGTCGCCGACGCTTACTTCCACGAGGATGCTGCCGCCGGCGCCCTGGCCGATCTGGGCCTGCGGGTGGTGGCGGCCCAGGGCGTCATCGACTTTCCCGCCCCGGGGGTGCCGGACCCCAGGGAGAACGTGGCCCGGGCCCGGGATTTCCTCGGCCGCTGGCAAGGACGGCACGCCCGGGTGCAGCCGGCGCTTTTCTGCCACGCCCCCTACACCTGCTCCGCCGCCACCCTGGTGGCCGCCAAGGAGGCGGCCTCTGCCGCCGGTGCCCTCTGGCTGACCCACGTGGCCGAGACCCGGGCCGAGGTCGAGCGCTGGCAGGCCGAGCACGGGATGAGCCCCCTCCAGTCCCTGGCCCGCCTGGGGGTGCTGGATCGTGGCTCGGTGCTGGTGCACGGCGTCTGGCTGGATGACGCGGATATCGAGGTCCTGGCAGCCAGCGGCGCCGGGCTCGTGCTGTGCCCGCGGAGCAACCTCAAGCTGGCCTGCGGCATCAGCCCCCTGCCGGCTCTCCTGGCGGCCGGCGTGCCGGTGGCCCTCGGCACCGATGGCGCGGCCAGCAACAACCGGCTCGATCTCTTCTCCGAGCTGGCCTGCTGCCGAGCCTTGCACCGGCGTGCCGTACCGGCGCCGGCGCTTCTGGCCATGGCCACTGCCGGTGGCGCGGCGGTGCTGGGCCTGGGCCGCTGGCTGGGCGCGCTGGCCCCCGGCTACGCCGCTGACGTGGTGATCATCGAGGCGCCGCAGCCCACGGCTGGCGAGGAGGAGGCGGTCTGCCGCCGGCGGGGGGCGGATGTGCGGACCGTGCTGGTGGGTGGCCGGGTGGTGGTGGAGGAGCGCCAGCTCCTGACCGGGGACTTGGCCGGCATCGCGGGCCAGGTCCGGGAGCTGGCCCGCCGGGTGCAGCCGGCGCCCTGATCAGTCCTGCCAGCCGTGGGCGCCCACCAGGCTGACGAAGCGAACGCTCTCGATGGTGCGCTTTCTGATCCGGCCGGACTCCTTCGTCACCACCACCAGGGCCTGGCTCCAGCGGTCGCCCACCGGGATGACCAGCCGCCCGGGGTCCGCCAGCTGCGCCAGCAGCGGGGCCGGGACCTCGGGACCGGCCGCGGTGACGATGATGGCGTCGAAGGGGGCATACTCCGGCCAGCCCAGGGTGCCGTCATCGAGCTTGCAGACGATGTTGGTGTAGCGCTGGCTGTCGAAGAGCCGCCGGGCCTGGAAAAAAAGGGGCCGGAGCCGCTCGACGGTGTAGACCTTGTGGCAGAGGCGGGAGAGGATGGCCGCCTGGTAGCCGGAGCCGGTGCCGATCTCCAGCACCGTCTCCGGGCCGGCCAGCTCCAGGGCCTGGGTCATGAGGGCCACGATGTAGGGCTGGGAGATGGTCTGGCCCTCGCCGATCGGCAGCGGGAAGTCGCCGTAGGCCCGGGCCTGCAGGGCCTCCTCCACGAACAGGTGGCGGGGGATCTCCCCCATGGCCGCCAGCACCCGGGGGTCGGTGATGTGGCGGGGCCGCAGCTGCTCCTCCACCATGCGCTGCCGCGCCTTCTCGTAGTCCAGGCCGGCACCGCTCACGGGGATTCGGTCTCCGTCCGGTCTTCGCCGTCGACGCGGTAGACGCAGGTCCGCACCCGGTCGCCTTCGAAGGTCACCACCACCACCTCTTCCTCCTGATCGCCCAGGTGCCCGCCCACATAGGGCGTCTTGCGCAGGAGGCTGCGGTGGACCTCCCGGTAGATCCACTCCTCCCGGCCGTCCGTCCCGATTCGGCTCTCGTCGGGCGGGCCCAGGGCCATCTCCACATCGGCCCTGGTGCTCTGGCCCTGGATGACCAGGGAAACGTCCGAGGCGAGATGGCGCACCGGCTCGCCCCGGCCGCAGGACGAAAGCAGCAGGCAAAGCGCCAGGAGCGGCAAAGACAGCAGGCAGAGACGTCGCTGGGTCATGATGGCTCCCTGGGGGTTGGAGGCTGATTGCGCAGTAACGTAGCGAAAACGGCCCATTTCTTCAACGGGAAATACGGATGCTGCCCGGAAACAGCCCCGGGCCGGGCTTGACCGTAGTCGGCCGGCCGTACTAGACTCAAGCCATTGACGCTCGGCGTTGGCTGCCGGACCAGCAAGGAGGACGCATGCGCTGCCCCAAGTGTGGCTATATTTCCTTTGATGACCAGGCCGCCTGCGGTCGCTGCCGCCATGATCTGACCCCGGTGCTCCTGGTGCTGCACGGCACCGGCTCCCTGATCACGGCGCCCTTCTTCCTGGGCCCCCTGCTCCATCCCCAGCCGCCCGAAGAGACCATGGCCGCGGAGGAGGCCTACCAGGCCGAGGTCGAGCCCGAGGCCATGGCGTCCCCGGTCCCGGCCGAAGAGGGCATCGCCTTTACCCCCGAAACCGCCGAGGCAGAGATGGCGGGCCTCGAGATCCCGGTCGCCCCGGCGCCGGAGGCCGAGGGCATCGCGTTCTCCCTGCCCGAGGAGCCCCCAACCGTGGCGACCGAGGAGCCGGTGGCGCTGGAGATCCCGGCTGCGGCCGCGGACGAGCCAACCCTGGAATTCCCCTCCCTGGAGCCGCCAGAGGTCGAGCCGGAGACCCGGGCGGTGGTGCCGGAAGAGCCCGCGGTGGCGCCCGACAGAGCACCGGCCCTGGACCTGGAGCTGGATCTGGACCTGGAGGAGCCGGCCGGCGGCGAGGAGCTGCCGGCCGCCGAGATGCCGCAGCTCTCCCTGGACTCCATCGACCTGTCCGACCTTCTGGTCCCGGACGAGGGCACCCTGGATCTGCCCGGCCCCCGGGAGGCCGAGCTGGAGACCCTGCCCGCGGCCGGCGACCTGGACCTGACCCTGGAGGCAGACGCCCTGGCGGCTCCTACCCCCTGGCCGCCGCCCGGCGGGGAGACCGACCTGTCCCTGGACCTGGGGCCTCTGGCCCCCCCGCTCTCCCCGCCCCCCCCAGCCGAAGAGGCCACCACTGTCACGTCCCTGTTCGGCGACCTGGACCTGGAGCTGGACCTGGGCAGCAGCGACGAGGTGGTGCCCCTGCCCGAGACCCCGACCAAGGCCATCCCAGCCGGCTCCGGCCTCACCCTGGAGAAGGACGAGCCTTGAGCCGGCGGCTCGTGAAGGGCTTGACAACCGCCCGGGGTTGGCATATATCTGCCCCGTACCACGCCTGCCGAGATAGCTCAGCTGGTAGAGCACCGGACTGAAAATCCGGGTGTCCCTGGTTCAATTCCTGGTCTCGGCACCAAACATTCATCCGGCAGCAGCCGGTGCAGGGCGAGAGAGCCTGTAATCCTCCGGGGTTGCAGGCTTTTTTGTTGTCCAGCGCGTCCGGCGCCGCCATTTCTGGTCCGTTGCCATTCCGCGCTCAATGTGAGTACCATTGATGGTCAGACCATGGTGGCCCACTGCGAGATTGGACATGGCAGGGTGGTGCCAGGACAGGAGGGACAGATGGAGCGGAAGCTGACGATGGTCTTTTGGAAGGGCGAACGGTTCTGGCTGGGCAAGCTTCTGGAGCATCCGGAGATCATGAGCCAGGGGGAGACCCTGGAGGAGTTGGAGGAGAACCTGCGGGATGCCTACCGGCTGATGGTCATGGACGACGTCCCAGAGAATTACCAGCTCAAGGAGATTGCGCTGTGAGACGGGCTGAGCTGCTGCGGATTCTGGCGCAGGCCGGATGTATGCTGCTTCGCCATGGGGCACGGCACGACATCTACCTGAACCCGGCCACCGGCCAGAAGCAGCCTGTACCTCGCCACGGCGAGATTGACGACCATCTGGCTCGGCACATCAGGAAGTATCTGGGACTGAACGTGGCCGAGTAAGGCACCTCCTGCTATGCCGTTGGGGTGGCGCGGGCCTGGCACGCCCGACGCCACCCGACTCGCCATTTGCCGCCGGTTGCGGTATCCTGCTCCCTGCTTTGCCTGGCCCCCGGGCGTGGCCGGGCGCCCTGGTCGCCGATCTTAGCGGAGCAGCCCATCCTGTGAAGATCATCCTTGTTGGCTACCGGGCCTGTGGCAAGACCACCGTCGGCCGCCTGGTGGCCCGGCGCCTGGGCCTGGACTTTGTGGATCTGGACCGGGAGATCGAGGCCTCCTGCGGCTGCTCGATCCGGGAGCTGGTGGCGGCCCAGGGCTGGGAGACCTTCCGGGCCCGGGAACGGGAGCTCTTGGCCCGGAGCATCGGCCGGGAGAACCTGGTTCTCGCCACCGGCGGCGGTGCCATCCTGCACCAGGAGGTCTGGCCGCGGCTCATGGCCTCCGGTCTGGTGATCTGGCTGGACGCCAGCCACGAGACCATCGTCGGCCGCCTGCAGCGGGATGCCGCCACCGCCGGCCAGCGGCCATCCCTGACCGGGGCCGGCGTGGCCGAGGAGGTGGCGGCGGTGCTGGCCGTCCGTACGCCTCTCTACCAGGCCGGCTGCCACCTGCGCCTCGATACCGACGGCCTGCCGGTGGCGGCGATTGTCGACCGCATCGTGGCCGTGGCCAGCTCCTGGCCAGCCGCAACAGTCCCGTGAGGCCTGATCATGTCCGGCAACACCTTTGGCAAGCTGTTTCGCGTCACCACCTGGGGGGAGTCCCACGGCCCGGCGGTGGGGGCGGTGATCGATGGCTGTCCGCCCGGGCTGCCCCTTGCGGCCACGGACATCCAGTCCGCTCTGGAACGCCGGCGACCCGGCAAGGGCGGCGGGGAGAGCCCCCGCCAGGAGCCGGACCGGGTGGAGATCCTCTCCGGGGTCTTCGAGGGCCGCACCACCGGCACCCCCATCGCCCTGGCCATCGCCAACCGGGACGCCCGGAGCGGCGCCTATGATCAGCTGCGGGAGGTCTTCCGGCCCGGCCACGGCGACTATTCCTATCTCAAGAAATACGGCATCCGGGATCACCGGGGTGGCGGCCGGGCGTCGGCCCGGGAGACTGCGGCCCGGGTGGCGGCCGGGGCGGTGGCCGCGGTGCTGCTGGCCCGTCACGGCATCGAGGTGCTTGCCTACACCGTGGCGGTGGGGGGGGTGGCCACCGAGCGCCGCCTGCTGGCCGAGATCGGGGAGAACCGCCTGTTCTGTCCGGACAATGAGGCCGCCAGCCGCATGGAGGAGCGGATTGCCGCGGTGCGCAGCCAGGGGGACTCCCTGGGCGGCATTGTCGAGATCCTGGCCTCGAACGTGCCGGCCGGGCTGGGGGATCCGGTCTTCGACAAGCTGGACGCCACCCTGGCCCACGCCCTCATGAGCATCGGCGCGGTCAAGGGGGTGGAGATCGGCGCCGGCTTTGCCGTCGCGACCCTGACCGGCTCCCAGAACAACGACCCCTTGACCCCGGAAGGCTTTGCCAGCAACCGGGCCGGCGGCATCCTGGCAGGGGTGTCCAACGGCGACGCCATCGTCGCCCGGGTGGCGGTGAAGCCGATCCCTTCCATCGGCCAGGAGCAGCGCACCATGACCGTAGCCGGCGAGCCCACCACCATCCGCATCGGCGGCCGCCACGACATCTCGGCCATCCCCCGCATCGTGCCGGTCTGCGAGGCCATGGTGCGCCTGACCCTGGCGGACCATCTCCTGCGCCAGCTGGCCATCCGGCCGACAATCTGACCGAGCCCGGGCTGACCGCCCCTTCCAGGAGGACGACCCCCCATGCCCAAGACAAGCCACGCCGCTGAAGCCATCTGGATGGTCAGCCGGGAATACGACCGCCTGGCCGGCGCCGGCGGGGTCAAGGATGTGGCCCGGCAGCTGGCCGAGGCCCTGGTGCGGACCGGTCGCCAGGTCACCGTGGTGCTGCCTGCCTACGGCTTCCTGGAGCCGGCCGCCGCCGGCTTTGCGCCGGCAGGCGATCCTTTTGCGGTGGACATGCCCTATGTGGGCGTGGAGCGGCGGGAGAAGGTGCAGCTGTGGGCGGCCGTCCGCCAGGGGGTGCGGCTGCTCCTGGTGGAGGCCGACCGCTTCCGGGAGAAGCATTCGGTCTACACATACACCGCCGAGGAGGAGGCAAAAGACCCCTTCCACCGCCAGGGCAGCGGCCACTACGACTACTTCGCCATGAACGTGCTCCTCCAGAAGGCCTGCCTGGCCGCCCTCCTCCGGGAAGGGGTACGGCCAGCGGTCATCCATGCCCATGACGGTCACACCGCCATCCTGCCAGCGATGATGCGGGAGCTGGAGGGCTTTCGCCACTGGCTCCGGGATACCGGCGCCCTGGTCACCATCCACAACGCCGGCCTGGGCTACCACCAGGAGGTGGACGATCTGCCCTTTGCCCAGACCATCTGCGGCTTGCCAGGCCGGCTCATCCTCCGCCACCAGCTGCACGGCCGCTTCGATCCCTTCCTGGCTGCCGCCGACTACGCGGTGATGACCACGGTGAGCGAAAACTATGCCCGGGAGCTCCAGGAAACGGATCAGGACCGCCTCACCGGCTGGCTGGGCCACACCCTGGCCGAGCGGGGCGTCCGCATCACCGGGGTCACCAACGGCATCAGCCCGGCGGACTACGATCCCAGTCGGCCGCAGCAGCACGGCCTGGCGGCGGCCTTCGATGCCGGCCGCGGGGATCTGGCCGGCAAAGCGATCTGCCGCCAGACCCTGGTGGACCGCCTCGCTGCCGGTGCCACCCCGGGCCTCGACCAGACCGGCTTTCTGGCCTCCCGGCCCGGCCAGCCGCTTTTCACCCTCATCAGCCGTTTCATGGCCCAGAAGGGGGTGGATCTCCTGGTGGCGGCCCTGGCCGATCTCCTGCCCCGGGACCCGGACTTCCAGGTTCTCATCCTGGGCTCGGGCGCCAAGGATCTGGAGACCGCCCTGATGCAGCTGGCGGCCGACCCGGCCAATCAGGGCCGGCTCTGCCTGCTGCGGGGCTTCTCCGCCACCCTGGCCGACCAGATCTACGCGGCCGGCGACTTCTTCCTCGTCCCTTCCCGCTACGAGCCCTGCGGCCTCACCGACTTCATCGCCCAGCTTTTCGGCAATCTGCCGGTGGTGCACCATGTGGGCGGCCTGGTGAAGGTGGTGGATGGCGAAACCGGACTGGCCTTCCACGAGCCGACCGCCGCGGCCCTGACCGCGGCCATGGAGCGGGCCCTGGCCCTGTTCCGGAGCCAGCCCCAGGCCATCCGCGCCATGCAGCAGGCCGCGGTGCGCCGCATCCATGACCGGCATACCTGGGATCGGGTGGTGAGCCGCTATCTCGACCTCTACCAGCGCGCGCGCCCGCGCTGACCGCCGCTGCCGGCTGCATCGGCCGTGGCCGGCACCCAGCCGGTGCCCACCCCGAGGCGCGGCGCCGGCCGCGCCGCAGCCCCCGTGAGCTCCCTCCACAGAATCCCGCTTGCCGTTCAACAGCTCCTCTCTTGTGTCTTTCCACCTGCCTGTGGCACAACAAAAATGGTGCCTTGTGTCAATCCCCGTTGACAGGTTTTTGCGCATCTCCTTTTGCCGGCCACGCCGGCAGGTGTCATGGGCCAAGGCATTCCGTGGTGGGGTGACCGTGCGAGGTGGCAGGTAT
>JBFMBH010000068.1 GCA_040755095.1 Thermodesulfobacteriota bacterium | reverse complement strand
GCGGGGGGGGAGGCTGTGCTCGCTTCCAGCCCGGCTTCTTTGAGGGACGACTGCAGCCAGCCCAGGACCAGCCCCTCGATCTCTTCCTGCTCCAGGATCGGCTAAAGGTCCTACTCCGCAGTGACATGATCGACAGGATCCATGCCGAGCTCAAGCCTGGGGTGCAGCGGGGAGAGGCGCTTCTCCGCGGAACTTTGAGTGCTGAGCAGCGCCACAACGAGACCTTCCTCCACTGACATGGCACGATTACGCCCGTCCCGCCACCGCCATGCTGTGACCGCCGTGCTCCTGGGGGCGTTCCTGCTGCCGGCCGCAGCCCCCGCGCCGAAGTGGTGACAGATGGCACCATGGGCCCGGCGGCCGCCCTCGGCGGACCGAGCTTTGCCATCACGGCCGACCTGGGCAGTCTGCGCGGCAGCGACCTCTTTCACAGCTTCACCGCCTTCAATCTCGCCGCCGGCGAGTCGGCGACCTTCAGCGGACCGGCTACGGTCGCCACCATCATCGGTCGCGTCACCGGCGGCGGCATTGTACTTGCCGGGAGCACCCTGGGGGCGCCGGCGGGCCGGATCGAACTCGCCAGTGTGGCCTCCGCTGGGGAGGTGCCCCCTGCGGCCGGAGATCTTTCGGTCGTCACGCTCCGGAAGGGATGCGGGGCGATATCGACGTGCAGGCTGGCCAGATTCTCATCGACGGGGAAGGAAGCCCCCGGACCGGCCTCTTCTCGGAAACGGCCAGCGGCCCTGGCGGTGACGGCCGGGAGCGCCGGGATTCTGCTTCAGGATTTCGGGGTCATTTCCGGCGATTCCCATGGAGAGGGGCGTGCCAGGGACATCCGTATCGAAACAAACGACCTCCGGGTTCTTCGTAGCTTCATAACAGCCGACACCGGCGGGGCCGGTGATGCCGGCAGCATCACGATCGCCGCAGCCGGAACCGTGACCATTGATGCCCAGGGCACCTACGGTCTGAAAACTGCTTCCGCGACGGCTGATGCTGACAGCAGCGGCAGGTCCGGCGAGGTGACCATCGCCCAGTGGCACGCTGCTGGTCCTCAATGGAGGATTCATCCAAAACATCAATCAGAGCAGCGCCGAGCATGGAGACGGAGGATTTGGTCACCAACCCGGGGGCTTTGACGAGACTCATCGCTCCGACTCCCCCCGCCCCCTCAGCCCGGCAGAGATCACCGTCGCCGCCCAGGCACGCCTGGGTGCTTGCACCGGCGCCCAACGCCCGCCCCTTCCGCCCTGCTCTGCACCATCCTTTAGGAGGAATAGCAGCAAAGGACCACCTGTTCGGGAGCGGTCTGGCCTGGCTGTGGCGCTCCATTCCGGCAGCGCGCCGGGCCTGCTTAGACCAGGCTTAGTCGTTAAGCCCCGCTGTTTACAAGTAATTTAGTGCCAGCGCCATATTCCCGTTCCTGGCGGAATCGATTACCTATTCAGCCCAAGATCGGGTGGGATGCCCCAGCCAACAACGGCACGAAAATCGACGTCTGACACAACACGGAGGAAACGGAACATGGTCACAAAGCCCTCAAAAAAGCTCGCAGGTCTCTTGGCGGTCAGTCTGCCCGCGGCCATCCTGGTGGTGACGGCGGCCTCCGATGCCGGGGCCAAGGTGACCGGCATCTGCTCCAACTGCCACACCATGCACAACAGCCAGGATGCCAACCCCATGACCCTGGATGACACCACCACCCCCAACCCCATGCTGACCAGGGGGGGCTGTGTCGGCTGCCATGCCACCGGTGGTGGCCAACGGGTCTACTCGCCGGACACGGTGAGCTACTTTCCCCAGGTCTACCACAATGACGGCGCCGGCGACCTGGCGGCCGGCAACTTCGGCTACATCGACGGCACCAAGACCGGTGAGGGCGCAGCCTCTGCCAACAAGGGCCACAACGTCATCGATCTCTTTGGCGCCAACTCGGATCCCAACCAGGCCGGCCTGCCGGGCGGTATCGTCCAGACCGGCCATGACGGCTACATCGTCAACGACGGCAACCTGACCTGCGCCGGCCAGAACGGCTGCCATGGCCAGCGCTACTTCGACGCCTCCATGGTCAGCGGGCTGCCGGCCCTGAAAGGCGCCCACCACGCCAACGCCGACGGCCAGTGCAACCCGCCGGCGGACTCCACCGCCACCGTGGGCGGCAGCTACCGCTTCCTCTACGGCATCAAGGGCTTCGAGAACGCGGCCGGCAACGTCCTCAACCGCTGGCAGAACATCGATGCCAACACCCACAACGAGTACTACGGCGCGGCCCAGCCCATGACGTTGCGCTGCCTGGGTGGCGGCGTCAGCTGCCACGGCAGCGGCGGTGTGCGACCGGAGAGCCAGACCATCAGCGGCTTTTGCGCCACCTGCCACGGCAACTTCCACACCTTGAAGTCACCCTTGAGCAACGGCTCCGAGGTGGGCAGCGGCAACTCCATGGGCATCGGCCCCGGCATCACCTCCCCCTTCCGGCGCCACCCCACGGACGTGGTCATCAACCGCCTGGGGGCCAGCAGCGAGTACGCCGCCTACACCGCTTACAGCGTCGAGGCGCCGCCGGCCCGCACCTCGCTGCCCGGCGCCATGAGCGCCGTGGTTGCCCCGGAGCAGGACGCGGTGACCTGCCTGTCCTGCCACATGGCCCATGCCAGCCCCTACGAGGACATGCTGCGCTGGGATTACTCCGGCATGATCGCCCACAGTGCCGGTGCCGCGGCCGGCGGCTGCTTCACCTGCCACACCACCAAGGACGACCAGTAGCAGGCCCCCCAGGTCCGCTGGGCCAGGGAAAAGGGCGCCGGGGGGCATCCCCCGGCGCCCTGTTTTTCCTGGGGCCTGCGTCGGCCGCGCCGGCGCCATCAGGGACGCCGGGTGGCGGCCGGCTCGCACGGGCCGCTCATGAGCGGCGCGAAGCGGTTGTAGGCCACGGTCACCGCCAGGGCGAAAAAGGCGGTGGCCGCCCCCAGGGCGGCTCCCACCACCGGCGGCGCGATGAGCGCCAGCCGGATCATCACCGTGGCCACGGCAAAGCCGGAGTTGCGGAAGGCGACGTGGTAGCTGGAGCTGTAGCGGATGGCCAGGAGCACCAGGAGCACGTCGGTGAAGATGAGGAGGGTGTACAGGGACTCGAAGGTCGCCGGCACCTGGCCACCGGTCAAGACCGCCGCCAGGCCCCGGGCCATGATGCCGGCAAAGGCCGCCAGGAGGCCCAGGGCGATGAGCTTCTTGCCGGCGATGAAGCTGGTCTGCTCGCCCCGGTCCTGGGTGATGGGCTTGCGGCACTGCGCCCGGTAAAAGAGGCCCAGTGTGACGAAGATCACCAGGGCGCCCACCGCCGAAGCGCCCATGGCCGGCAGATGCGGCACGGTCTCCGGCCAGCGTACCGGCTCTTCCAGGTGGGCAAGCTCCTTGAAGACGTCCCGCAGGAGGATGAGGGACAGAACCTCGAACTGCTTGCCCACCGAGGTGGAGATGGACCGGGCCAGGGTCAGGATCAGGCCCACCACCTCCAGCACCAGGAGCAGGGTGAAGGCAAACTGGATCGCCGCCAGGTGGCTGTCGGGCACCAGGCGGCCGAGACGAGCCGGCAACAGGCCCCGGCGGCCCAGCTCGATGGCGAGGAGGGCTGCGAGGAAGCCCGACACCAGGGCGGCGCCAGCGAGGCGGTGGCCCCGGTGGCTGGACACCGCCGCCTCCACGGCATCGAAGACCGCCTCCGCCCGACTGAGGACAGCCATCGAGCTCAAGCGCCCTGCTGCCGGCGGACGCTGCCATCCACGCCGATCACCACCTCGCGGGCTGGCAGCACGCTGCCGGCCCGGGACAGGGCCCGGCGCACCGCGGCGGTCATGCCCGAGCAGCAGGGCACCTCCATGATCACCGTGGTGACGCTTTTGAGGGGCACGGTGCGGAAGATCTCCACAAACCGCTCCTCATAGCTGGCCAGATCGTCCAGCTTGGGGCAGCCCAGAAGGATGCGGCGGCCGGCCAGGAACTCCTGATGGAAGGCGCCGCAGGCCACGGGCACGCAGTCGGCGGTGATGAGCAGATCGCTGCCGGCCAAAAAGGGCGCCTTGGGCGGCACCAGCCGGATCTGCACCGGCCACTGGCCCAGGGTCGAGGCGCTGCCGGCCGTTGCTGGGCCTGGCGACGGCTGGGGGGTGAAGGCGCGCAGCTGGCTGCCCGGACAGGCACAGGCCAAAGGCGGCGCCTCCAGGGCCTTCCTGGCCGCCAGATGGCTGTGCACCGCCGCCTCGTCGAAGTCCTCCGCCAGCCGCTCAATGATGCGCAACGCGCCGGTGGGGCACTCCCCCAGGCAGGCGCCAAGGCCGTCGCAGAACCGCTCCGCCACCAGATGCGCCTTGCCGTCCCGGATCTCGATGGCGCCCTCGGCGCAGGAAGGCACACACTGGCCGCAGCCGTTGCACAGCTCCTCGTTGATCTCGATGATCTTCCTTGCTACCTGCATGATCATGCCTCCACGGTCCGGCCGCCCGCTTCCGAGTCGGTCAGGATCCGGCGTCCCAGCTCGCGGCCAGGGCCGGTGAGAAAGATGCGCTCCAGGTCCGGCAGCCGGAAGCCTGCTCCCAGCTCGGCCTTCTTCTCCTCCAGATTGACGATGAGATCAGCGTCGTAGACGGCCTGGAAGTTCCTGGTCTCCTCGGGCCGGGGGTGGTGGTGGTGGCCGACGATGTCGCAGACCTCATCCACCAGACCAGGAGCAGCACCCAGACCCTCCAGGATCCGGCGGGCGATGGGCGGCCCTTCCAGATGCTGGTAGCGGGCCGCGGTGCTGCCGTGGCGCCGCTCGGCCTCGTGGATGCCGATATCGTGCAGATAGCCGGCGATGGCCACCACGGCCGGGTTGGCGCCGATGGCCCGGCCGATCTCCTCGGCATGGCGGGTCACCCGGGTGGCATGGCCGATGCGGCGGAAATCGGTGCCAAAATAGCGCTTCATCTCCACCGCCACCCGGTCGCGGATCGCCTCCTGGCGCTTGGCGACCAGGCTGGGTGGCAGCTCCCCCAGACACTGGGTGGCGTAGGGGCAGTATTCCGCACAGCCGAAGTCCATCCGCGGGTTGAGGACCCGGTGGCCGCAGCCGCGGCAGGTGTGGGTGGCCTCGTCCTTGAAGAGCTCCACCAGGCCACCGCACTGGTCGCAGGCCGCCTCGAAGATCGCCTCGCCGGTCCAGTACCGGCTGTCCTGTCCTGGGCACTGCATGGCTGTTTTCTCCTGGATGGCGGGGCGGGGAGCAGAAAGACCCCGCCCCGCGCGCATGGTCTAGCCGAGGATGGCCGCCAAGTCCGCCTCCGGGGTGGAGATCGGCTTTACGGCAAAGGTGTCCACCAGAACCTTGAGCACCCCTGGGGAGACGAAGGCCGGCAGGCTGGGGCCCAGCCGGATGTTCTTGATCCCCAGGTGGAAGAGGGTGAGCAGGATGGCCACCGCCTTTTGCTCGTACCACGACAGGACCAGGGACAAGGGCAGGTCGTTGACCCCGCAGCCGAAGGCCCCGGCCAGGGCAGAGGCGATCTGGATGGCCGAGTAGGCGTCGTTGCACTGGCCGACATCCAGAAGCCGCGGGATGCCGCCGATCTCCCCGAGCTTCTTGTCGAAGAAACGGAACTTGCCGCAGGCCAGGGTCAGCACCACGCAGTCCGCCGGCACCTTCTCCACAAACTCGGTGTAGTAGTTGCGACCAGGCTTGGCGCCATCGCAGCCAGCCACCAGGAAGAAGTGGCGGATGGCCCGGTCCTTCACCGCCTGGATCACCTGGCCGGCCACCCCCAGCACCGTCTGGCGGGCAAAGCCGACGTTCACCGTGCCCCGGTCCTCGTCCGCAGGAAAGCCCGGGCTGGCCAGACTGCGAGCGATGGCTGGCCCGAAATCGCGGCCGGTGATATGGGCTACCCCGGGCCAGCCCACCAGGCCAGCGGTGAAGATCCGATCCTGGTAGCTCTCCCGGGGCCGCTGCATGCAGTTGGTGGTCATGACAATGGCGCCGGGGAAGGCATCGAACTCCTTGGCCTGGTTCTGCCAGGCGGTGCCGTAGTGGCCGTAGAAATGGGGATGCTTCTTCAGACCGGGATAGCCGTGGGTGGGCAGCATCTCGCCGTGGGTGTAGACGTGGATGCCCTTGCCGGCGGTCTGCTCCAGGATCGCCTCCAGATCGGCCAAGTCGTGGCCCGACACCAGGAGGGCGTGGCCGGCCTTGTGGCCCAGGGGCACGGCAGTGGGCTGCGGATGGCCGTAGGTGCCGGTGTTGCCGGCGTCCAGGAGCTCCATGGCCCTGAGGTTCACGGCACCGCAGGTCAAGGCCCGGTTGATCCAGTCGCTGGCCGCCAGATCGGTGCGGCCCAGATCCGCCATGGTCTCCTCAAGAAACGCGAAGACCGCGTCATCCTCCTGGCCCAGGATCTGGGCGTGGTCGGCGTAAGCGGCCACCCCCTTCATGCCAAAAAGGGTGATGTGCTTGAGGGAGGTGAGATCCGCGGCCTCGCCCCGGCCGGGCAGGCCCACCGCCTCGCCCTGGGCCACCAGCTCCGCCAGGCTGGCCCCCGGGGTGAAGGAAGCCGCCGGGCCGGCCAGATCGGCCTGGCCACCCGCGGCGCGGATCCTGGACCGCAGCTCCTCCCGCAGGGCGACGGCCTGGCGGATGAGCGGCAGGAAGCGCTCCGGGTCGAAGTCGACGTTGGTGAGGGTGGAAAAGAGCGCCTTGACGAAGAAGCTGTTCGCCGGCCGGTCCACGATGCCCAGGCGTCTGGCCTCGGCGGCACAGGCACCCAGGCCCTGGAGGGCGTGGACCAGGAGGTCCTGCAGGGCCGCCACCTCGCTGGTCTTGCCGCACACCCCCATGGTCATGTCGCAGGCCTTACCCTTGGCTGTCTGTTCACACTGGTAGCAAAACATCGTCTTTCTCCTCCGCTTGTCGTTCTGGATGAGGCCGGTGGGCCGGATGGGCTTGCTGCCCGTTTCGTAAGCCCAGGCTACCCGATGGCAGCGCCTGCCACCTTGACCCAAGTCAAAGGGGCTTCTTTTCCGGAAGCGAGGTGCAAGACACGGGCCGCAGGCCGACCTGCCGGCGGGCGGCCGGTTGCGCTTGCATACCGGGCGGCCTGGCTGCACAATAGCCCTCGGCAGACCTGACCGGCAACCGTTCCCCTATCTTACGAGAAGGAGCCGCACCATGCCTACTGATCTCGACCCTGCTGAGCTGCGGGTTCTGGGCTGTCTTCTGGAAAAGGAGCTGGCTACTCCGGACTATTATCCCTTGTCCCTGGCCGCGCTTCTGGCGGCATGCAACCAGAAGACCAGCCGGGAGCCGGTGGTGAGCTATGACGAGGCCACGGTGCAGGAAGCTGTGAGCCGCCTCAAGGACCGGCAGCTGGTCTGGCAGAGTGACGCCGGCCGGGTGAGCCGCTTTGGCGAGAACCTGGGGGGTAAGGGCCAGCTCGTCAACCGGGAGAAGGCGGTGCTGGCGGTGCTCCTTCTGCGGGGGCCCCAGACCGTGGGCGAGATCCGCCAGCGCACCGACCGGCTCCATACCTTCGCCAGCAGCGAGGAGGTGGAGGAGGTCTTGAGTGGGCTGGTGGAGGGGGGGATGGTGGCACGGCTCGCCCGGCAGCCTGGTCAAAAGGAGGCCCGCTGCCGCCATCTCCTGGGCGGCCAGGAGAGCGAGCCCGCGGCAGGGCCGGCGATGGGCAGTACCCCGCCCGGCCTGTCGCTGTCCGGCCTGTCGGCAGAAGTGGCGGCGCTCCGGGAGGAGGTCGCCAGCCTGCGCCAGGAGATCGAGGATTTCCGGCAGCTGTTGCGGTAGGCGTGCGGCCTGCGGCCGCGGCCATCTCCCGCCCCAGGGGCACCTCCGGCCCGGGCGGCCTTTTTTTGTTTGCCTTTTCGGCCGCACTCCGGTAAAAGGTCCCTTGCGGATTATGGCCCTGGTGCTCCGGGCCCCTTGCCAACCCCCCCGGGAGGCCTCTGCCCATGACCCGACCCCCCTTTCTGGACCCCTGCCCCCGACTGATCCTCTTTCTTTTGGCCCTGCTGCTGGTCAGCGGCTGCGGCCCGACTGCCCAGCAAGGCCTCCAGCGAGGGATCGAGCCTGCCGACCTCGCCAGCCAGGACATCACCGATCCCGCCGACGCCACCGATCCCAGCACCGCCTGCGTCAATCAGGACGGGGAGCCTTTTCTCTGGCCCGCCGAGGACTGGGCCGCGGCCGAGGAAGAGCCCTACACCCCGGTGGAGCCTGAGGCCACGGTCGGCCCGGAGCTGGCGGCCCTGGAGGCCCTGGGCTCCTGGGACGTGGGGGAAGCGCCTCTGCCCGGGCCGACCGCCTCCTACGACTTTCCGGTCGTCGTCAACCAGCAGGTGCTCTTCTACCTGGACCTGTTCCAGAACGGCCAGCGCAAGACCTTCGGCCGCTGGCTGGCCCGAGCCGGCCGCTACCTGCCCATGATCCGGGCCGAGCTGGCCGCCGCCGGCCTGCCCCAGGACCTGGCCTACCTGGCCATGATCGAGAGCGGCTACGTACCCACCGCCCTGTCGCCAGCCGGGGCCGTCGGCATGTGGCAGTTCATGGCCGGCACCGCCACCACCCACGGCCTGACCGTGAACAGCCACCTGGACGAGCGGCGGCATCCCGAAAAGGCGACCCGGGCGGCCCTGGCCTTCCTGCGGGAGCTCCATGAGGCATACGATTCCTGGTACCTGGCGGTGGCCGCGTACAATGCCGGGCCGGGCACCATGGACCGGGCCCTCAAGGCGTGCGGGACCACCGACTTCTGGGCCCTGGCCGAGACGCCCTATCTGAAGCCAGAGACCAAGCTCTATGTCCCCAAGCTCATCGCTGCCATCATCATTGCCCGCAACCCGGAGGCCTTCGGGTTTGCGGATGTGGTGCCTGAAGCGGCCCTGGCCTTCGAGACCATCAGTGTGCCCCGGCTCACCGGCCTGAAGGCGGTGGCGGCGGCCGGCGGCCTGGAAGACCGTCTGCTGGCCGAGCTCAACCCGGAGCTGCGCCGGGCCGTCACCCCGCCGAATCAGCCCTCCTACCAGCTGCGGGTGCCGGCCGGCAGCGGCGAGACGATCCTGGCCAGCCTGGACCGGGTGCGGACCACGGTCACCACCGCCTACAAAACCCACGTGGTCGGGAAGGACGAGGACCTGGCCGATGTCTGCAGCCGCTACGGCATCACCCGCACCGCCCTGCTCAAGGCCAACCGGATCCGCTCCGAGCGGCTGCGGCCGGGGATGAGCCTGCGCATCCCCTATCCCCAGTACGGCTTCGAGCTGGCGTCCGCCGAAACGGCTCGCCGGCCCGCCAGCCGGCCGGCCGGCGAGCCGGTCGTCCACCGGGTGCAGTCCGGGGACAACTTCTCCAACCTGGCCAAGCGCTACGGGGTGCGCCTCGAGGACCTCTTGGCCTGGAACCGGCAAGTCAATCCCTCCCGCCTGCAGATCGGCCAGGAGCTGACCGTACGCCTGCAGGCGGAGGAAGAGCCGGCGCCAGCCAAGAAGGCCACCGCCAAGGCAGCGCCGGCGGTCCGTACCGCCAGCGAGGGACGCAAGGTCAAGGGCCGTTCCCTGCAGGCCGAGCGCAAGAAGGGCAAGCCGATGCAGCTGGCCAAGGCCGAGGCCCGGGTGACCTATCACCGGGTGCAGGGTGGCGACACCTTGTCCAGCATCGCCCGCCGTTACGGGGTGAGCCCGGAGGCCATCAAGGCCTGGAACCACCTCACCGACGATCGCCTGCAGCCCGGTCGCCAGCTTCTCCTGCGGCTGGACACCGACCTGGACGCCTGAGCCACCCTTCTTGAATTGCCGCGTCGCCAAGCCGGCCAGCCTGAAGAAGGCTGGCCGGCTTGGCCTTTTTGGGGGGGCATGGGGCGTACGGTCCATAGGACCTGCAGGTCGTAGAGGACCTATAGACCTGTGCGACCTCTGGGATACCCGGCGGTGGGCCGCACGGCTACGGCAGCACCAGGCGCATGACGGTGCCGGCCCCGGGAACGCTGTCCACCTCCACCCGGCCACCATGGGCGTCCAGGATGTTGCGGACGATGGCCAGGCCCAGGCCGGTGCCTTTGTTCTTGTCGGTGTAGAAGGGCTGAAAGATCTGCTCCAGCTTGTCCGGGGCGATGCCGACCCCGGTATCCGCTACCGTCACCACCACCCCCTGGTCCCGGCTGCGGCTGGTGCGGACCGTGAGGGTGCCACCCTCAGGCATGGACTGGATGGCGTTGACCAGGATGTTCAGCACCGCCCGGTAGAGGAGCTGCTCGTCGGCACCCACCTGGGAGGCTGCGGGATCAAGGTCGGTCTCCACGCCGATCCCCTGGCGTTGGCACTCCGGGGCCACCAGACGCAGGGCCTTCTCCAGGAGGCTGTTCACTGCGCAGGGGCCGATCTTCGGC
Source organism: Thermodesulfobacteriota bacterium (assembly GCA_040755095.1). Taxonomy (NCBI): domain Bacteria; kingdom Pseudomonadati; phylum Thermodesulfobacteriota; species Thermodesulfobacteriota bacterium. The sequence continues at coordinate 10,632 of JBFMBH010000068.1, read as the reverse complement.
GTCTGCGGCCGGGCAAAATCCAGAAACTCCCGGACGATGCCGTCGAGACGGCTGGTCTCGTCGATGATGATGCCGGCCAGGTGGTTGTTCTCCGGTGCCACCGCTGCCAGACGCTTGCCCAGGATCTCGGCGGTGCTGCGGACGATGCCCAGGGGGTTCTTGATCTCGTGGGAGACCGCTGCCACCATCTTGCCCAGTGCGGCCAGCCGCTCGGCGTCATGGAGCTTCTCTTCCAGACGGCGCTGCACCCGGGCCCGCTCCTCGATGATCCGGTCGGCCCGGGCGACAATCAGCCGCAGCACGCCGAAGAGAACCGCCATGAACACCAGGGAGGCGCCAATCACCCGGCCCTGGAAGCTGCTGATCGCCTCCAGATCCTCGGACAAGTCCTGCTCGATCTGGATGACTCCCATGACCGGGCCGGTGTTCTCCCCCAGCTCTTTTTCCTGCCGGAACGGGATGTAGGTCAGGAGCCGGCCGCGGATGGGGGCTTGCCCGGGCAGCCGGCTGGAGACGTCCCCTTCCATCACCAGCTCCGAGCTGGTGTGGCCGGCCAGGGCCTGCCGGTAGTGCTCGCCCCCCAGATCCCGCATGCCGACCAGCTCCGGCAGGGTGCTGTAGGAGACGATGTTCTCCTGGGCGTCGAAGATGGACACCGCCTCGATCTTGAGGCCGTGGGTGATGCTGCGGACAATGGCATCCAGCCGCTCGAACTGCACCGGCTGGCTCAGCGCGATGCGGCCGTAGCGGAGCACCGTGGGCAGCACGAACTGCTGGAAGACCTGGTGGCTCAGGTTCTCGGCAAAGAGGTGGGCGTACGCCTCGCTCCGCTCCATGAGCATGTCCCGGGCCCGGTTGGAGATCACCCAGGACAGGAGCAGGGTGCAGGCGAGGATCACCACCAGGCTGGTGTAGGAGAAGAACTTCACCAGCTGGAAGGGCTGGATGTCCCCGGCCGGACCGCGCTCAGCCTTCACGGCACACCCCACAGGCCCGGCAGCGGGCGGGCTGGCAGGGCGGGGTCGCCTGGCCGGCCCGGGCCCGCTGCCGCTCGGCCCACAGATACTGGCGGCTCACCCCCTGGCGTACCACCTCCCAGGGGAAGGCCTCATCTTCGCCCCGCTCCCTAAGGGCCGCGGCGGCCGGTGACAGTCCTGCCTCCTGGCAGGCCCGGCGCCAGCCGCCGGGCCGGTCCATGCCCAGGGCGATCGCCTCCCCCAGCCGCCGGTCGGCCCGGGCCAGCACCCCTTGCAGAAGGCAGGAGGCCGGCGTTTCGGCATCCAGGCGCAGGTTGCCCAGGCCGGCCAGATGCTGCCGCAGCCAGGCCAGCCGCTGGCGGAGCACCGGCGGCGGCGCCATGGCCTCCCATTGGAAAGGCGTCCAGGCCTTGGGCACGAAGGGGTTGACGGACAGGACCAGGGTGGTCATCCGGCCCCGGCGCCGGCCCACGGCCAAAAGCCGTTCCCGCAGCTGCCGCACCAGATCCAGCCACTCCCTCAGGTCTTCCTCGGTCTCGGTGGGCAGCCCGATCATGAGATAGAGCTTCAGGGAACGAACACCCCGGTCGGCCAGGGCTTCGGCAGCGGCCAGGATGTCGGCGGCGGCCAGCCCCTTGTTGATCACCCGCCGCAGCCGCTCCGAGGCGGCGTCCGGGGCAATGGCCACGGTCTTGGCCTGGCCGGCCGCCACCAGATCCAGGAGGGCCGGCGACAAGGCGTCGGCACGCAGAGAAGAGAAGGACAGCCGGCAGCCGGTCCCTGCCAGCGCACCGGCCAGCGTTGCCAGCTCGGCGGCCGGGATCATCTCCATGCCCAGAAGGCCCAGACGGACGATTTCCGGCGGCCGGGCGGCCAGGGCCGCGGCGATGGCCGGACTCGGCCAGGGCCGCGGCGGCCGGTAAACGAAGCCGGCGGCACAGAAGCGGCAGCCCCGGCTGCAGCCCCGGCCCAGCTCCACGGCATACATGTTGGCAAAGGCCGCCTCCGGGCTGAACAGCCGGGAATGGCCGGCGGTTGCCGGCGCTGGGCTGGTCTGCCGCTGCACCTGGGCCGGCAGACCGGCCGTCACCTCGAAGCCCAGGAAGGTACCGTCCGAATCGGTGCGGGGCTGATAGAACCGGGGCGCGTAGCAGCCGGGCAGCTCCTGGGCCAGGCGGAAGACGAGGGCCTCCCGGCCGGCATTGCCGGCGGCCAGGAGCTGGGCGAAGAAGGACGGCAGCAGGGCCTCCGCTTCCCCCAGGAGCATGAGGTCCACGAAGGGCGCCAGGGGCTCGGGGTTGATGAAGGTGGCGACACCGCCGGCCACCACCAGGGGCCAGGCCCGGTCCTGGCGCTCCCGGGCCAGAGGCGGCAGCCCGGCCGCCGCCAGGAGGCGCACCAGGTTCGGAAGATCCTGCTCGAAGGAGATGGATACCAGGACAACGGCAAACTCGGCCAGCTCGCGGCCGGATTCCACGGAGCGGGGCCGCTGGCCGGCAGCCGGCAGGAAGACCCGCTCGCAGGCCACCTCTGGCAGCTCGTTGGCCAGGGCATAGACCAGCTGAAAGCCAAGACTGGACATGCCCAGGGTGTACTGGTTGGGATAGACCAGTGCCACTGGCAGCCGGCCGGTCCAGCGCTTGCGCACCGCCCCGCTCTCGGCGGGCGGGCCGGTGGGGGCAGGGGCGCGGCGTCGGGCGGCCATGGCAGGGGAAGGGCGGCAGGCGCGGCCGGCCGCCGGCAAGCGCCGATCAGTTCTCGTTGCGGCGCAGGAAGGCCGGGATCTCCAGCTCCTCTTCCGAGAAGTCGCCCAGCCGCCAGCTGCGCCGCCGCGGTGGCACCGCGGTGGCGGGCTGGACCGGCGCCGGTGCAGGCGGCAGCCCCGGGGCCGCCGGGGCCACCGGTCCGGCCAGCGGCCGACTGGCCGCCCGCATCCCCTCCGGGGCCACCACGGGCTGGATCCGGGCCACCACTTCCGGCCGCTTCGGCACCTCCACCGGCACGCCGATGCCGGTGGCGATCACCGTCACCCGCATCTCGTCCCCCAGCTCGTCGTCGTAAACCACGCCGAAGATGATGTTGGCCTCCTCGTGGGCCTCCTCCTGGATGCGGGTGGAGGCCTGATCCACCTCGGTCATGGTCAGGGTGTTGCGGCTGCAGCAGATGTTGATGATCACGCCCCGGGCGCCGGAGATGTTGATGTCCTCCAGAAGCGGGCTGTTGATGGCCATGGTGGACGCCTCCATCGCCCGGTTCTCCCCCACCGCCACGCCCGTGCCCATGAGGGCCAGCCCCATCTGGTTCATCACCGCCCGCACGTCCGCGAAGTCGAGGTTGATGTAGCCAGGCTTGTTGATGAGGTCGGCGATGCCTTTGACCGCATGCAGGAGCACGGTGTCGGCCCGGTGCAGCATCTCGGCAAAGGGGGTGTTCTTCTGGGTCAGCCCCAGGAGCCGGTCGTTGGGGATGGTGATGATGGTATCCACATGCTCCTTCAGGGCCGCCCAGCCAGCCAGGGCCTGATTCATGCGGTTCTTGCCTTCGAAGCGGAAGGGCTTGGTGACCACGGCCACGGTCAGGGCCCCCAGCTCCTTGGCGATGCGGGCGACCACCGGCGCACCACCGGTGCCGGTGCCGCCGCCCAGGCCGGCGGTGACAAAAACCATGTCCGCGCCATCCAGGGCGCGGCGGATGTCCTCGGCGCTCTCCTCGGCCGCCTCCTGGCCCTTCCGGGGGTTGGCGCCCGCCCCCAGGCCCCGGGTGACGGACGGCCCCAGCTGGAGCTTGATGTCGGCCTTGGAATGCTCCAAAGCCTGGAGATCGGTGTTGGCGGCGATGAACTCCACCCCGCTCAGACGGCCGTCCACCATGGTGTTGACAGCATTGCCGCCGGCGCCGCCGATGCCGATCACCTTGATCTTGGCCAGAGATTCGCTTTCCGCCAGCATGAAGACCATGTCTTCTCTCCTCGGAAATACCGTGAGGCTTCTTTCCTCTGCCGGACCGCACCCGCTGGCCCGGCCTGACCCGTGCCCAGGAGGTCTGGTCACGAGGACATGAGCGAGCCGAACCAGCGCTTCATCCTTCCGGCCACCCGGCCGAAGATCTTCTCGTCCCGGATCCGGAACTTGCGGCCGCCTTCATGGCGGGTGCCATAGAGCACCAGCCCCACGGCCGTGGCGTAGGCCGGGCTGTCAACGATCCCCTTGAGGCCACCGATCTCCCGGGGCGTGCCCACCCGCACCGGCAGGTCGAAGATCTGCTCGGCGATCTCGACGATGTGCCGGGTCTGGGAGGTGCCGCCGGTGAGCACCACACCGGAGGTCACGAGGCCCTTGCAGTTGGCCTTCACCATCTCCTGGTCGACGATGGTGATGATCTCCTCCACCCGGGGCTCCAGGATGTCCCCCAGGACCTTCTGGGACAGCACCCGGGGCTTGCGGTTGCCCACCGAGGGCACCTCCACCGAGCGGTCCTTCTCCACCAGGGAGGCCAGGGCCGAGCCGAAGTTGATCTTGAGCCGCTCTGCCTCGTTGATGGGGGTACGCAGCCCTACCGCCAGGTCATTGGTCAGGTTGTTGCCCCCCAGACCGAGGACAAAGGTGTGCTTGATGGCGTCACCGTGGAAGATGGCCAGATCCGAGGTGCCGCCGCCGATGTCCAGGAGGGCGACCCCGAACTCCATCTCCTCCGGCGTCAGCACCGCCGCCGCTGAGGCCAGGGACTCGAGCACGATGTCGCTGACGTCGAGGCCGGCCTGGTTGCAGCATTTGATGAGGTTGTGGGCCGCGGTGACGGCACCGGTCACGATGTGCACCCGGGCCTCCAGCCGGACCCCCGTCATGCCCAGGGGGTTCTGGATGCCGCCCTGGCCGTCCAGGACAAACTCCTGGGGCAGGATGTGGATGACCTCCCGATCCAGGGGGATGGACAGGGCCTGGGCCTGCTCCACCACCCGATCGATGTCCGCCTGGCGGATCACCCGATCCTTGACCGCGATCATGCCATCGGAATTGAGTCCCTTGACGTGGGAGCCGGCGATGCCCACATAGACCGAGGAGATCTCGCAGCCGGCCATGAGCTCCGCCTCCTCCACCGCCTTGCGGATGGAGGCCACGGTGCTTTCGATGTTGACCACCACCCCCTTGCGGAGCCCCACCGAGGGGTGCAGGCCGACGCCGATAATGTCCACGCCGGTGGTCTTGGCCTCACCGACCACGGCACAGATCTTGGTCGTGCCAACATCCAGGCCGACGATCAGCTCGCCCCGCTCCCGCTGTCCCATGACCATCAGCTCCGCCCGCTCAGGGTCTTGCCCACGATCACCCGCTCCTCGGACTGATCGAGCCGGATGTAGGCCACCTCTGGCATCTCGTTCTTCTTGTACAGTCCGTACAGCACCCGCGCAAGCTTGTCGTACTGCTCCTTGACCCGCCCGGCGGCCAGGATGATGGGGAAGGGTCGGTCCACCAGGTAGAGCCGCAGGCCACCGCCGGCCTCGACATGGATCTCGGACAGATTCTGCTTCGGTACGCCGGTACTGTCCCGCTCGGTCTGGCGCAGAACGAGAAGGGCATCGGCCAGGGCAGGCAGAGAGGCGAGATCCTGGCGCGATGCCTCTTCCAGGCCGGTGACGACCGGCAGATCCAGGTCAGCGGGGGGAGAGGCCGGTGCAAAGGCCTCCACCTCCCGGTCCAGATAGTACAACCCTTGGGCCAGATTGACCAGGGCAACGGGCTCCCGCTCGGTCACCGCGATCGCCAGGCGGTTCGGCCAGTGACGCCGGATCTGCACGGCGCGGATCCAGGGGTGGCGGGCGATGGCGGCCTTGAGACGCCGCGGCTTCACGGTGAAGAGATTGGAATGGACATTGAGGCCGGCCAGTCCCAGCACCTCCCCCTTGGTGGCGTGCCGGAGGCCGTCGATCTCCACCGCGGTGATCTGGAAAAAGTCCGAGCGGCCGAGAAAGCCGACGCCGGCCAGACCTGCCAGCACCAGGGCCAGCACCAGGGCGACCAGTCCCGCGCCCAGGAGGGTCAGGCGGCCGAGGCCGGAATCCGCGTGCCGGGACGGCAGGGGCCGCGGCCGCCGTCCGCTCCAGCTTTGGCTGCTGTGCCTCATCGATCTTCCTCCTTGTCCGTGGCCCAGCCCAGGATCCGCACCTCCGGCTCCAGCCAGACCCCGCTTGCTTTGAGGACAGTGGCCTGGATGAAGGTCATGAGGTCCAGGAAGTCCTGGGCCTGGGCGTGGCCGGTGTTGACCAGAAAATTGGCGTGCCGGGGTGAAACCTGGGCCCCGCCCTGGCATCGCCCCTTGAGACCCGCTGCCTCGATGAGGCGGCCTGCCGCCTGGCCGGGCGGATTCTTGAAGAAGGAGCCCGCCGAGGGCAGATCCTGGGGCTGCCGCTCCTGCCGCTGCCGCCGCACCTGGCCAAGCCGGGCGGCGATGGCCGCCGGCTCGTCCGGCCGCAGGCGGATGAGGGCGCCGCCCACCACGGCACCGGCCGGCAGCCTGGTCCGGCGGTAGGCGAAGGCCAGCCGGCCGGCGGCCAGCCGGCCCACCGCGCCGCCGCCGGCGTCGGCCAGAAGGACCTCAGCCAGGACCTCGCTCATCTCCTTGCCCCAGGCGCCAGCGTTCATGGCCACGGCGCCGCCGACGCTGCCGGGAATACCCGCCGCCCATTCCAGGCCGGCCAGGCCCTGGCTCGCGGTCCAGGCGACCAGCCGGGCCAGGCTGCAGCCCGCCCCCACCTGCACCAGGGCCTGGCCGCCGCCGGCACCCACCAGGTGAATCCCCCCCAGGCGCCGGCCCAGCACCAGGGACAGGCCGGCCAGCCCCTGATCCGCCACCAGCACGTTGGTGCCCCGGCCCAGGATCTGCCAGGGTACGGCATGGCGCCGGCACCAGGCCAGGGCCGCGGCCAGGGCGCCCAAGGAGGCCGGGAAGAGCAGGGCCTCGGCCGGCCCGCCCACCCGCAGGCTGGTCAACCGGGCCAGGGGAAAGCCCATGAGCAGGCGGCCGAAGCCCTGGGCCACCAGATCCTGGCGCCTGGCCGCATCGAGAACAGTGGCAACGGTAGCGCGGGCCATCAGCATGGCGTGCCGCCACCGTCCCGGGTCGCCAGGAGCGCCAGCAGCTCCTCGCCGCAACGCCAGATGCTGCCGGCGCCCAGGGTCAGCACCAGATCCCCTGCCGCCAGCTGGGGCAGAACAGCGGCGGCCAGGCCGCCAAGATCCGGTTGCACCGCGACGCTCCGGTGGCCGTGCTCGTGGATCGCCTGGGCGAGGCCAGCAGCGGTCACTCCCGGGATCGGCGCCTCGGAGGCCGGGTAGATCTCGGTCAGCACCAGCTGATCCGCCTCGTGGAAGGCGTTGGCGAACTCGTTGAACAGGGCGGCGGTGCGGGTGTAGCGGTGCGGCTGAAAGAGGACCACCAGCCGGCGGCCGGGCCAGGCCAGACGGACGGCCGCCAGGGTGGCCTTGATCTCGGTGGGGTGGTGACCGTAGTCGTCCACCACCAGCACCCCGGCCGTTTCGCCCTTGACCTGCAGCCGCCGCTGCACACCGGCAAAGGTGGCCAGGGCCGCCGCGATCGTGGTGAAGGGGATCTCCAGCTCCCGGCCGATGGCGATGGCTGCCAGGGCATTGAGCACGTTGTGGCGGCCGGGCAGGGCCAGCGCCACCTGCCCCAGACGCTCCTCCCGGTGCCAGACCTCAAAGGTCGAGCCGTAGCCGGCGGCAACGATGCCTGCGGCATGGAGCTCGGCCTGGGCGCTGGTGCCGTAGGTGATCACCCGCTTTTCCGCCCGGGGCAGGAGATCCGCGGTGTTGGCGTCATCGAGGCACAGGACCGCAGCGCCGTAGAAGGGGATGCCGTTCACGAACTGGATGAAGGCCTCCTTGATCGCCTCCAGGTTGGGGTAGTGGTCCAGGTGCTCCCGGTCGACATTGGTGACCGCCACCACCATAGGCACCAGCTTCAGGAAGGAGCCGTCGCTTTCGTCCGCCTCGGCCACCAGGTAGTCCCCCTGGCCGAGAACCGCGTTGGTGCCCAGGCTGTTGAGCTTGCCGCCGATGATGACCGTGGGATCGAGTCCCGCCTCGGCCAGGATCCAGGCCACCAGGGAGGTGGTGGTGGTCTTGCCATGGCTGCCGGCAATGGCGATGCCGCAGCGTTTCAGGCGCATGAGCTCGGCCAGCATCTCCGCCCGGCGGATCACCGGGATGTGGACGGCCCGGGCGGCCTGCACCTCCGGATTGTCCGGCCGCACCGCCGAGCTCACCACCACGACATCGGCCCCGGCCACCGCCTCGCCGTGGTGGCCCTGGCTGATCACCGCGCCCAGGCCGGCCAGCCGGCGGGTGATCTCGGTCTGCCGCAGATCGGAGCCGGATACCCGGTAGCCCAGGTTGAGGAGCACCTCGGCGATGCCGCTCATACCGATGCCGCCAATGCCCACGAAATGGATCTGCTGGATGCGTCGATGCACAGATAGCCTCTGGCTACGAGCGGGGGGCTCGGTTGCGGTCTTTGCCCAGTCTTTCTGCCGCGGTCGGCTTGATCCCATGATTCCCCTGATTCCCATAACTCTCATGATTCTCAGGGGAATGATGAGAGCTCCGGGAATGATGGGATGCCCGCCGAGTCGTCATCCGCTGGGCAGCCAGCTCCTGGCAGGCATCGAGAATGGTGTCTGCCGCCTCCGGTCTGGCCAGGGACCCGGTGGCCCGGCCCATGGCCGCCAGGCGGGCCGGCTCCCGCAGCAGGGCCAGGAGGGCCTCGGCCAGCCGCTCCGGGGTCAGCTCCGCCTGAGGCAGCACCAGCCCGCCGCCGGCGCCGGCCACCAGCCGGGCGTTCCTGGTCTGGTGGTCGTCGGCGGCGTAAGGGTATGGAATGAACAGCGCCGGCAGCCCGAACAACGTGATCTCGGCAAGGGTGGTGGCGCCGGCCCGGCAGATCAGCAGATCCGCCTGCCGGTACACCTCGGCCATGTCGGTGAAGAAGGCCTCCACCCGGGCGCTCACCCCGAGATCAGCGTAGGCGGCCCGCACCCGGGACAGGTCCGCCTGGCCCGTGCCGTGGATGAGGCGAAAGCCCGGCGGCAGCTCCTGGCGACCGAGGCGCAAGGCCGCCACCACCAGCTCGTTGACCCGGGTCGCCCCCTGGCTGCCGCCCAGGACCAGGAGGGTGGCCCCCGGGGCCTTTTCCCGCGGCTGGCCGGCAGCGGCGATCAGGGCCGGCCGCACCGGATTGCCGGTCAGGAGGGTGCGGCCAGCGGCGAACTGGCGCTCGCTGCCCGGCAGGGAGACGAAGATCCGGTCCACCAGGCGGCCCAGCCAGCGGTTGGTCAGGCCCGGCACCGCGTTCTGCTCGTGGATGGCGGTGGGGATGCCGGCCAGCCGGGCCGCCACCAGCACCGGCCCGGTGACATAGCCGCCCACCCCCACGGCCACCTCCGGACCGAAGGCCCGCATGACCCGCCAGGCCGCGAGGACCGCCGCCGGCAGGCCGGCGACCGCTGCCAGCAGCGACCTGAGCGCCATGCCCTTCAGGGGCCGGCAGGCCAGGGCCTGGTGGGGCAGACCGGCCCGGGCCAGCGCCTCGGCGTCCAGGGGCCGCTCCGTGCACAGGAAGAGAACCTCGGCCGCCGGCTGCCGCTGCGCGAGGCGCTCCGCCAGGGCAATGCCGCAGAAGAGGTGGCCGCCGGTGCCGCCGCCGGTCAAAAGGACCCGCATGGCTCTCCCTCTGCGCGGGCGACAAGGCCGGCCACCGCCTGGCGAAACACCTCGCCCCGGTGGCTGTAGCTGGAAAACATGTCGAAGCTGGCGCAGGCCGGGGACAGGAGCACCGCGTCCCCCGGCCGGGCCAGGGCAGCGGCCTGCTCCACCGCCGCCGGCAGATCGGTCGCCATGGCCACCGGCACCAGATGCTCCCAGGCGGCCCGCATCTCGAAGCGGGCCTCGCCCACAAGCACCAGGGCCTTGACCCGGCGGCGGATCAGCTCGTCCAGGAGATGGTAGTCGCCGCCCTTGCCCCGGCCGCCGGCGATGAGGACCACCGGCTCGGCCAACGTGGCCAGGGCGGCCTGCACCGCGCCGATGTTGGTGGCCTTGGAATCGTCGTAGTAGCGGACCCCGGCAACCTCGGCCACCAGGCCCAGCCGGTGGCCCAGGGGGACAAAGGCCGCCAGGCCCTGGCAAACCGCCGCCGGCGGGCAGCCCAGGGCTCGGGCCGCCAGGATGGCGGCGGCGGCATTGGCCGGGTTGGGCCCCGTGGCCAGGGGTGTGCCGGCCAGATCGTAGACCTCCTCGCGGCCGGTGACGGCCGGGGTCAGGACGATGCGGCGGCCATCGATGCGGGCGCCGGGCCAGCCGCCCAGATCATGGCCGAAGAGCCAGGGCGCGGCGGGCCACCAGGCCGCGCGGGCCCGGGTCTCGGGATCGCCGGCACTGAGGATGGCGCGGCAGTGCGGCCGGCTGCTGGCAAAGATCCGGAACTTGGACGCCGCGTAATCCGCATAGCTCGGGTAGCGGTCCAGGTGGTCCGGGGTGATGTTGGTGAGGATGGCCACATCCGCCGGCAGGGAAACGGTGGTGGGGGGCTGGGTGCTCGACACCCCGCAGCCAAAGAACGGGGGCGGTGGCGGGGCCACCAC
>JBFMBH010000067.1 GCA_040755095.1 Thermodesulfobacteriota bacterium | reverse complement strand
GGATCGCCTCAGCTGGCTGGGCCTGGCCCTCTCGGCGGTCGCAGCCGGCCTGTTCCTGCTCCATCCGGCGGCCGGCGCCCTGGCCCTGGCCCTGGCCGGGCTGTGCGATACCCTCGATGGTCTTCTGGCCCGGCAGGCGGGGATGGCCACCCCGGCCGGCGCCTTTCTCGATTCCGTCCTGGACCGCTACGGCGAGGTCCTGGTCATGACCGGCATCTGGGGCAGCCTGATCGGTCGCGGCCAGGGCGTCGTTCTTGCCACCCTGTGCATCCTCGCCGCCCTGTCCGGCTCGCTTTTGGTCAGCTACACCCGGGCCCGGGGCGAGGGGCTGGGGGTCGCCTGCACCGAGGGCTGGCTCCAGCGCAGCGAGCGGCTGCTGGTGCTCATCGCTGCCGGGCTGCTGGACGGCCTGGCGCCGGGCCAGGTGCTCCTGGCCGCAGTGACGCTTATCGCGCTGGGCAGCCACCTGACGGCGGCCGACCGCTTCCGGGTCATCCGCCGCCAGCTTCTCACCCGGGATTCCGGCCCGGGCTGAGGCGCCGGCCTTCCCAGGAGGGAGACGTCATGCCTGTCTACGAGTACGAGCACCTCCATGCCCCTTGTGCGGACGGCGCGGTCTTCGAGGTCGTCCAGTCCATCCACGCCCCCCGCCTCACCGCCTGCCCCTCCTGCGGCGCCCCGGTCCGCCGCCTCATCTCCCGCGTCGCCGTCAGCTGTCCCAAGACGGCCAGCGATCTCAAGAGCCTAGGCTTCACCAAGCTGGTCCGCCGGGACTCCGGCGTTTACGAGAACGTCACGGCCAGCGGCAAGGAGAGCCGGATCTGGGATGCGGCCAAGCCGGAGACCATGCCCAAGCTCAAGGTGCGGGACTGAGCGTATCCGGAGGACGGCACCGGCATCGTCCTGGGGGGTGACCTCGGGGAGAGGAATATGGGAGTAGCCGCCGATATTGTCATCATCGTCGTGGCAGCGCTCCTGGGGGCGCTCCTGGCCCAGCGCCTCCGGCAGCCGTTGATCCTGGGGTACATCCTGGCCGGGATCGTCGTAGGGCCGCATACCGGCGGGGTGACGGTCGGCGATATCCACGAGATCGAGCTGCTGGCGGAAATCGGGGTGGCCCTGCTGCTCTTTGCCCTGGGCCTGGAATTCTCGCTCAACGAGCTGAAGCCGGTACGTGCCATCGCCCTGTTCGGCACTCCGGTGCAGATCCTGCTCACCATGGGCCTTGGCTACGGTCTCGGCCGCTATCTGGGATGGCCCGCCGCCAGCGCCTTGTGGCTGGGGGCGATGATCTCGCTGTCCAGCACCATGGTGACCCTGAAGACCCTTATGAGCCGAGGGCTCATGGGGACGCTTTCGAGCCGGGTCATGATCGGCATGCTCGTGGTCCAGGATCTTGCCGTCGTGCCGATGATGATCATCCTGCCGCAGCTGAGCAGTCCCGAGGTGGACTTGTCCCTCATGGCCATCGCGGTCGTGAAGTCAGCGCTCTTCCTGGTGCTGATGCTTGTTCTGGGGCGAAGGATTTTGCCATGGCTGCTGGGGCAGGTGGCGCAGTGGGGCTCCAGGGAGCTGTTCATCCTGGCCGTTACCGCGATCGGACTCGGCGTGGGATATGCCACGTATCTCTTCGGGCTTTCCTTTGCCTTCGGTGCCTTCGCTGCCGGCATGGTGCTGAGCGAGTCGGACTACGGTCATCAGGCGTTGAGCGATATCATTCCCCTCCGGGATATCTTCGGACTGCTGTTCTTCACCTCGGTGGGCATGCTTCTTGACCCCGTCTTCCTGTTCGAGAACGGGCGCAGGATTCTGGCCCTGGTTCTGGTCATAGCCATCGGCAAAGGCTCTGTGTTCTCGGTGCTGGCAAGGCTTTTCGGCTACGTCAACATCATTCCCATCGCCGTCGGCGTGGGGCTGTTCCAGGTGGGTGAATTCGCCTTTGTGCTGGCGCGGGTGGGGCTTGAAGCCGGGGCCCTCGGCCAGGACATGTATTCCCTCGTCCTCGCCGTATCGGTGTCGAGCATGGTGCTGACACCGTTCGCTTCGGCCCTGGCAGCCCCCCTCTATGCGCTCAGGAAGCGACTCTTCAAGCAGGAGCCGCTGCAGACCGTGAACATCCCGAGCTCCGGACTCCAGGACCATGTGGTCATCGCTGGTGGCGGCCGGGTGGGCCAGCACATCGCCCAGGTGCTGACCCGGCTCAGCGTGCCTTTCGTGATCATCGAGCTGAGCCATCAGCGCCTGGTCGAATGCAAGAATGCGGGGTTTCCGGTCATCTACGGTGACATGATTCAGGCAACCGTGATTGACGTCTCACAGATCCATGCCGCCCGGCTTCTGCTTGTCACCACGCCATCCTTGGTGGTTTCCCAGTCGATTGTGCAACAGGTGCACCGTGTTCGACCGGAACTGCACATCATCGCCCGGGCCACTGCTGCGGACCAGGCCAGGATCCTCTATGAAAGCGGGGTCTACATGGCGGTTCTGCCCGAAATGGAGGCCGGACTGGAAATCGCTCGGCAGGCGCTCGTGCATCTGGACATCCCGGCGGCGGTCATCCAGCAATATACCGACGCGGTGCGACAAGAGATCTACGCGCCAATCTACGAGTCGAGCCCGGACGATCATCTGCTGGCCAAGCTGGACAACATACGGAACATGCTCGAGATTACATGGGTGACGCTTGCGGCTGGCAGCCCTCTGGTCAGCAGCAGCATCAAGGAGGCGGCGGTGCGCACCAGGACCGGCGCGTCCGTGGTGGCGATCATTCATGGCAGGCAGTTCCAAGCCAATCCGGGCGCGGAGTACCTGTTCCAGGATGGAGATCTGGTGGCAGTGGTCGGCAATCAACAGGAGCGCAATGCCTTCAAACGTCTGGCCGGTGCGGTCTAGGCGCGGCAACGGGAGGAAGCCAGGTGCGCAGAACAAGTTTCGTCATGTGGTTGTGGCTGGTGGGCGTGGTGATCCAACCCTGGTCCGTTGCCCATGCCGAGGAAGCGCCGAGGCTGTCCAAGGGGCAAACGCTGTACGTGCCTGCCTATTCTCACATCTACGCTGGCAATCGTGACCTGCCGGTGCTGTTGACCGTTACTCTCAGTATCAGAAACGTGGACTTGGCCCGATCGATCACGATCATGGCCGTGGACTACTATGGAACAGCCGGGGAGCTCATCAGGGGATTTCTGGAGCAGTCCGTCGTGCTCGCGCCGCTGGAGTCAACCCGCTTCATTGTTCCGCAGAAGGACAAGTCGGGGGGCTCGGGCGCCAATTTCCTGGTCAGGTGGCAGTCTGGTGACCTCGTCAATCCCCCGATTGTGGAAACGGTGATGATTGGTGCAGAGGGTCAGCAAGGGATTTCGTTCACCTCCCGCGGCCAGGCGTTGGCGGTTTCGCCGTGAGCGAGGTGCGGCCCCGGTTGCTCATCAGTCCTGGCCGTGGCTGGAGGGCAGGATGAGCGGCGTGCGCGGCCCCGCTCGGGGCCAGGAGAATGCCCCGCTCTCCGCCGCTCTGCCCGAGTACCTGCCCTCGGCGGCGAGCCATCTGCTGCTGGTGCTGGCGATCCGGGATGCTGGTCTGGCGCCGGAGATTGCCGGGCCTCTGGGCCGGCTGGGGCAGGTGCGGGTGCGAAGCCAGGGGGAGGGGGCCGAGCTGGTCTTTCTGGCCCAGGCCGCCGGCCCGAGCCGCGCGCCGCTGCAGCTCCTGGATCAGCTCCTGGGGGGCAGAGAGGAAGGGGGCCGGCTGGCAGCGGCGGTGGAGATCGTCGAGACCCGGCTGGTGCCGAAGGCGGTGGGCAAGGCGCTCCTGGCCCAGGACGGGCCCGGTCCGCCGGCCGCGGCGGCGGCGATGCTTCTTCCGGCCCATGACCTCCGCATCCAGGCCGGCGCCGCCTTTGGCTCCGGCAGCCATCCCAGCACCCGGCTGGCTATCACCGCCCTGGAGGAGCTGGCACGGCCCGGGCCCTTGCCCTCGCCGGTGCTGGACGTGGGCTGCGGCTCCGGAATCCTCTCCCTGGTGGCAGCCCGCCTGGGGGCCAGCGAGGTCCTGGGCATCGATGTCTGCGCCCAGTCCCTGGCAGCGGCCCAGCTCAACCGGCAGCAGAACAGGCTCCAGGACCGGGTGACCTTCTCTGGCCAGCCCCTGGCCACGATCCCCCGCCTCTTTCCGCTGGTGGTCGCCAACCTGGCGATCTCGGTGCTCCAGCGACTGCTCCCCGAGATTGTCCGGCACAGTGCCGCCGGCGGCCATCTCATTGTGTCCGGCTGCCAGGGCCGGCAGGGGGAGCGACTCCGCGCCCTGGTCGCCAGCCGGCCGGTGACCCCGGTCGCCGCCTTCCGGGAGGACGGCTGGCATGCCCTGCTGCTCCGGCACTCCCCGGGCAGCTGAGGCCTCCGATCTCCCTATCGCCCGGTCCGTGGTGGCCAGCCCCTTCGTCCCAGACCTCAACGAGGGCTCATCCCGGAAGGGACCGACAGCACCCAAAGGGGCTGGGGTTGCGATGGCTGCCTGTGCTTTTTTCTGGACAAAAAAGGCCTTTCTTGATTTTCTGACAAAACAAAAAAAGCCATTCCTCTCGGATCATTCAGTTCCTGTCAAGAGACGCCGCGTTCATGCTCAAGGACAAGCTCAAGATCATCATCAGCGAGTTCCAGTCCATGCCACTGCCCGGCCTGCTGGAGCGGGAGCTGGTGGTCGACCTGGCGGCGGTGGGCTCGCCGGTGAACAAGGTCATCACCATCGTCGGCCCGCGGCGGGCTGGCAAGACCTTCTACCTGTTCCAGATCATGAAGAGACTGGTGGCCGGCGGCCGCGACATCAGGGACTTTGTGTATGTCAATTTCGAGGACGAGCGGATCCTCCCGATGACCGCGGCGGACCTGCAGCTCATTGTCGACGCCTGGCGCGAGCTCCATGGCCGGCAGGACCGACCGCTGCTGTTCCTCGACGAGGTCCAGAATATCAATGGCTGGGAGACCTTTGTCCGCCGCCTGGCCGACCAGGGGTATGCCGTGTTTGTCAGCGGCTCAAACTCCAGGCTCCTCAGTTCGGAAATCGCCACCGCCTTGCGGGGTCGAACCCTGACCTACACCCTCCTTCCTTTCAGCTTCCGGGAGTTTCTGGCCATCCGCCAAGTCGCCCCGGAAAGGAGCCTCCCCTTCGGCCCCGAGCGGCATCGGGCCCAACAGCTGTTCGAAAGCTACCTCGCCCTGGGCGGCTACCCGGAGGTGATCCAGCTCGACAATGCACAGACCCGGACCAGGGTTCTGCAGGACTATTTTCACGCCGTTTTTTTTCGCGACCTCGTCGAACGTTACCGGATCAAGCATTCCGAGATCCTGCGGCAATGGCTCGACATTCTGGTGAAAAACTGTGCCGCCCTGGTCAGTCTCCGGAAGGTGGAGAACGATTTCAGATCCCGGGGGATGGCGGTGTCGGTTGCCACGCTGGCCGCCTTTGCCCGCTATGTGGAGGAGATCTTCTTCGGCTTCTTTGTCGAGATGCACGCCGAATCGGTGCGTAAGCGGCAGATCAACCCCAAGAAGTTCTACCTCATCGACCTGGGGCTGCATCGTTTTCTCAGTCTGGGCTGTTCGGCGGATCGGGGGAGGTCGCTCGAAAACGTGGTCTTTCTCGAGTTGAAACGGCAAGGCCAAAAGGTCAACTACTACCGGACCAGCACCGGCGCGGAGGTCGATTTCCTGGTGCAGAGCGGCGGCGAGCCCCGTCTGATCCAGGTCTGCCATGCCCTTGACCGGCTCGCCACGGCGAACCGGGAAAAGAAGGCGCTCCAGCAGGCCATGAAGGAGCTGGGGCTCACCACCGGGCTGCTGCTCACCGCCGCGGACAAGGCGGACGAGACGAGCGCGGCCGGCACCATCCATATCCGTCCGGTCTGGGAATGGGCGGTTGCGGGTTGATTGCTCCTTCCTGCCGTGACTCCCGCTACAGCTCCTCCAGCACCCCCCGGCTCATGCGCAGCCGGCGCCGGGCCGTATTGGCCAGCTCCAGATTGTGGGTGATGAGGATGACGGTCATCTTCCTCTCCGCGTTGATCTGGCGAAAGAGGGCCATGATCTCCTGCTCGGTGGCCTCGTCCAGGTCGCCGGTGGGCTCGTCGGCCAGGAGCACCTGGGGCTGGTAGGCCAGGGCGCGGGCGATGGCCACCCGCCGCTGCTGGCCGCCGGACAGCTGGCCGGGGAAGGCGGCGGCCCGGTCGCCCACCCCCACCAGGTCCAGGGCCCGGTCGGCGTCCGCCGGGGTGAGGGCGGGACCGCCGGCCGGCCGGAACAGGCCGGGAAGAAGCACATTCTCCCGGGCGGTAAGGATGGGCAGCAGGCTCGCGAACTGGAAAACGAAGCCGATGCGGGTGCTGCGGTATCGGGAGAGGCGGTCATCGTCGAAGGCGCAGATGTCGGTGTCGCCGAACAGCACCTGGCCGGCGGTGGGCCGCAGGATGCCGCCGATGATCGACACCAGGGTGGTCTTGCCGGAGCCGGAATGGCCGACGATGGAGACCAGCTCCCCCGGCTCGATGACCAGATTGACCCGGTCCACGGCCGGAATGGTCTGGTCCGCCAGCTGGTACGTCTTGGTGAGGTTGACGCAGGCGATCCGGGCCACGGCTCAGTCCTCCTTGATGACCAGAAGCGGCTCCAGCTTCTTGAGCCGGTTGATGGGCAGCATGGCGCCCACCACGCAGACCGCAACACCCACCGCCACGCCCAAGAGGGCGATGGCTGCCTGGGCAAGCGGGGAGAGCTGGGCCGAGACGTTCCTGATCAGGGTGAAGACCTGGGCCAGCAGCCGCGCCAGATAGGTGCCGGCCACCGCCCCGAGCAGGCTGCCGGCAAGGCCCAGCACCAGGATCTCCAGGAGGAAGAGCCGGACGATCTGGCTGGCCCGGGCGCCGATGGCCCGCATGATCCCGATCTCCCGGCCCCGCTCGTTGGCGATGGCGGAGAAGATCGCCCAGACCAGGAAGGTGGTGAGAAGGGCGGTCAGGCCCACAGTGACCAGGAAGATCTTGTTGATGTCGCCCAGGATGCCCAGAAGGCGCTTGCCCATGTCGGAGCGGGCGATGACGTCCACCTCGTTGATGGTGCTCTCCACCACCTTGCCCAGGTAGTCGGGATCGATGCCAGGCGCCAGCTTGGCGAAGATCACCGAGATCTCCCCCCGCCGCAAGGGGGACTTGCCACCGGCGATGATGGCCTCCAGGCTCTCCTCGGTCATGAACAGGGCGTTGTCCAGGCCGGTGCCGCTGGCCTCCAGCACGCCCAGGATCGAGAAGCGGTTGTTGAAGATGGTGGTCTGCACCTCCAGGAGCCCCAGCCCCAGGTTCTCGGCCGTGCCGTCCCCGGCGATGGCCTCGCCCGGGCCCAGGGGCCGGGTGAGGGAGCGGGGCAGCCAGGGCCGGACGATGAAGTCGGTGGCGGGATCGAAGGCGACGATGCGGGTGGGGATGATGTCGCAGCACATCCCGGAGATGGTGGACAGGTAGGTCTGGGCGGTGACCGCCTCGATGCCCTTGATCGGGCGCAGCCGGTCGAGGATCCCCTGGTCCATATAGAAGGAGGTGTGCTTCGACTCCAGGAGAAACTCCTCGGCGTTGTCCCGGGCGCCCACCGGCACGATGATGAGATCGGCGCCCAGCCGGTCCTGGGCCTTCTTCAGGCTGGCGCCGACGCCCACCGTGAAGGAGGCAGCGAAGATGAGGATGGCCACCAGCAGGGCGATGGAGAAGACCAGCACCCCGGTGCGGAACGGCTTGCGCCGCAGATTCTTGACGGCAACGGCCAGAAACGAGAAGGGCATGGCGGCTGACCTGCGGTCTTCAGGAGGCAAAAGAAAAACGGGCATCCGGTCTCAAGAGGCCATGATGCCCGTTTTCCGGGATGCTGTCGAGGAGGAGCTACTTCCAGTTGGCGTCCATGCCGCAGAGGATGGCCTTGCCAACCTTGGCGTCGGTGTGGCAGCCGAAGCAGACCGAGGCGGACTTGCCCACTGTCTTCTTGGCTTCGACATCGTAGAGGAGCAGGGTGCCGTCCACCGAATCCTCGCCCTTGAAGTCCTTGGCCTTCTCCCGCAGGGTCAGGAGGGCGTACTTGCCATCCGGGGTGGGCATGAAGTCGTGGTTCTCGCCCGGCAGCGGCGTGACCTCATGGAGGACCTTCAGGCTTTCGGCGTCGATGACATAGCCCCGGTCGGCACCGGATTGGAAGAGCAGCTTGCCGTCGTTCGAGAAGAACTGGCGGAAGGTGATGGTGCCGCCGGAGGCATCCTTGGGCTTGCCGGTGATGGTGGCCTCGGCCAGCTTGACCAGCTTGCCCTGCTCCAGGGCGGCCATGTCCAGCATGATCAGCCGGGTGTTGCCGGAGAACTTGGTGAAGCCCTCGGGGGTGATGTTGAGGGTGAGCAGGAACTTCTTCATGTCCGGGGTGTTGATGCCGTGGGCAAAGGTGGTCTCGCCGGCCTTGATGCCCAGCTCATCCCAGAACACCCGGTGCTTGACCTCCATGGTCTTCTTGTCCACCACGTCGAGGTAGCCTTCGTTGGCCATGGACACCGGCAGGAAGGCGGTGGCCGACTGGCCGGAGGCACAGTAGTTGGCCGGGACGTCCACGGCGCGGGCCGGCTTGTCGAGGGCGGTATCCTTGATGACCGCGCCTGTTTTGAGATCGGACTTGCCTACGTGGAGCTGGCCCTTGGGATCGAGCTTGTAGGTGGACCAGTACATGGTGCTGCGGTCCGCGGCATCGATCCTGGCATCGTGGGTGGGATGTGTGTCTTTGCTGCCGATATCCATCTTGTCCAGGCTGTTGACCTTGAGCGGGGCCTCAGCGTCGTTGGGGTCGATGGAGACGTCGGCCACGGCGAAATGCCCGCCCATGCCGGCTACATAGACGGTGGCGTTGTAGGTCGGCTTGCCGGCCACGGCGATGGCCGCCTGGTCGTCAACAGCGGTGGTGGTCAGATAGGCGCCTGCTACGAGGCCAAGAGCGAGCGCGGTAGAGACAATCCTCTTCATGTGTCCTCCCCGATGATCACAGTTGTCGAAGGTTTCCTGGGTGTCGAATCCAAGTCCAGCCTAGTGACAGCGCGAAACGTCCTCATCACCTCCTTGTCGTATCGACAGTGGCTGTGCCCATCCTCGGTGGCATCCTTGTTGGGCGTTTTTGTGGGTGCAAACTCTACCTTTTTGCTTCCAGGATACGGAGAATAATCAAGTCGGAAAAAAATGCAAGCCCTATTTTGCCGAGCCGGCCAGGGGCGCCAGGGCGGCGGTCCGGGCGGCGAATCCCTTGCCGGGGGCTCGGTTTTCGGCTACCATGCCTGCGGATTGGTGCGGCCCGCGGCAAGGGTGGCACCGGGAGGCAAGGGGATCATGGCCTGGTGGTGGCGCAGACACGGCGGCTGGCTTTTCGCCCTGGCAGGGCTTCTGGCGGTGGCGGCGTGCAGCCGGCCGGAGGACAGGCCCCGCCTCCGGCTGGGCGACCCGGCGCCGCCCTTCACGGTGCGGGACCTGGACGGCCGGCCCATCAGCCTGACCGGCCTGGCCGGCCGGCCGGTGATCCTGCGCTTCTGGTCCACGGACTGCAAGTTCTGCCGGATCGACACCCCGGTCTTCAACCGCTTCTTCGACCAGTACCGGGACCAGGGACTCGTGGTCCTGTATGTCAACACCGGCCAGACCGAGGAGGAGGTGCGGGCCTTTGTCCAGGACCTGGCGGTCGGCTTTCCGGTGGTCCGGGATCCGGAGGGCGATCTGGCCCAGCTCTTCGGCATCAAGGCCCAGCCCATGACCCTGTTCCTCGACGCCGGGCACCGGCTGCGGGCCGCCATCCTGGGCGGGGTGGGGGAAGGGGAGCTGGCCGAGCTTGTCGGCCGCCTGTTCGGGGCCAGGGCGCCGTGATCCCCGCCGCGCCCGTGCCGCTGTCGGTGATCATTCCGGTCCGCAACGGCAGCGCCTGCATCGACCGCTGCCTGCAGGCTCTGGCGGCCAGCCGCAGCCAGGCCCGGGAGGTCATCGTCGTGGATGACGGCTCCACGGACGATACCGCGGCCCGGGTTGCCCGCCATCCCTGCCAGCTCATCCGCCTGCCCGGCCACCAGGGGGCAGCAGCGGCCCGCAATGCCGGGGCGGCCGCGGCCCGGAGCGCGATCCTCTTCTTCATCGATGCCGACTGTCTGGTGCTGCCGGAGACCCTGACCCAGGCAGCGGCAGCCGCCCAGGCCCACGGCCCGGGCACGGTGGTGGGCGGCACCTACACGCTGCTGCCGGCCGACGATCGCTTCTGGAGCGCCTTCCAGTCGATCTTCATCCACCACGCCGAAACGAAGCGGCTGGCCGCACCGGACTATGTCGCGAGTCACGCTATGGTCATCCACCGGCAGGACCTGGCGGACCATGGCGGCTTTCCCGAGCCGGGCCTGCCGATCCTGGAGGATGTGGCCCTGAGCCATGGGCTGCGGCGGGCCGGCCTCCGGCTGGTCATGGAGCCGCGGCTTCTGGTGCGCCATGTCTTCGACTACACCCTGGCCCGCTCCCTGGCCAACGCCGTGCGCAAGTCGCGGTACTGGACCGCCTATTCCCTGGTGAACCGGGATCTTTTCGCCGACTCCGGCACCGCTTCCCTGGAGCTGAAGGCCAACGTCGTTGCCGTGCTGACGGCTCTGGCCGCCCTGGCCGCGGCCGGTTTGTCCGGCAGCGCCGCCTGGCTGGGGGCCGGGGCGGTCGCCCTGGGCCTGGACCTGGCGGTCAGCCGCCGGCTCTTGGCTGCCTTCTTCCGGGCCCGGGGGCCGGGCTTTGGCCTTTCGGCCAGCCTCTACTATCTGACCCTTTACCCCCTGGCGGTGGCCGCCGGCGCCTGCCTCGGCCTCGCCCAGGCCCGGGCCCTGGCCCGCGGCCGATGAGCTTTTCCCCCTGGCGCCACTGGCCGGCGATCTTCTGGAAGCGCCGGCCGGTCCATCTCACCGTCTTTGTCACCCGGCGCTGCAACGCCCGCTGCCCCTTCTGCTTCTATCTCTCCCGGCCCCGGACCAGTGATCCGGCCCCGGAGCTGTCCGCCACCGAGCTGGAGCAGGTGGCCCGCTCCGCCGGCCCGCTGCTCTGGCTGGCCCTGTCCGGCGGCGAGATCTTTCTGCGGCCGGATCTGCCCGAGATCGTGGGGCATTTCTACCGGCACTGCCGGCCGGCCATCATCCTTTTGCCCACCAACGGCCTCGATCCCGAAGGGATTCCCGCCCAGGTGGAGGCGATCCTTGCGGCCTGCCCGGAGAGCACCGTGGTGGTGAAGCTGTCCCTGGACGGCCCGGCGGAGCTCCACGACCGGCTGCGGGGCCGGCCCGGAGCCCTTGCCCGGGTGCTGGCCACCGGCCAGGCCCTGGCCCCGCTTCTGGATCGTTACCCCCATTTCGAGCTGGGGGTGAACACCGTCTTCTGCCGGGACAACCAGGAGGAGCTGGCGCCGGTCTTCGACCTGGTGCGGGGCTTGCCCTGGGTGCGGACCCACACCGTCTCCCTGGTCCGGGGTGACACCGCCCGGCCGGAGCTCAAGGAGGTGGACCTGGACCGCTACCAGGCCACGGTGGAGTGGCTGGAGGCCGAGGCCCGGCAGGGCGAGGCCCGGCGCTACCGCTTTGGCGGCGCCGGTCTGAAGGCCGCCCAGGATCTCCTGCAGCGCCGGCTGATCCTGGCCACCGCCCGGCAGCAGCAGCGCCTCATCCCCTGCTACGCCGGCCGCCTCAACCTGGTCCTGACCGAGACCGGTATGCTGTTTCCGTGCGAGGCCTTCCACCTGCCCATGGGCAACATCCGGGAGACGGGAGGCGACCTGCGGCCCCTGCTGGCCGCCCCCCGGGCCCGCCGGGTGCTGGCCGCCATCGACCATGGCGGCTGTCACTGCACCCACGAGTGCTATTTTCTGACCAACATCCTGTTCAACCCCCGCCTCTACCCGCAGCTCCTCAAGGAGTACCTGGCGACCGGCGGCTGGGGCCGCCGGCGGGAAGGGCAGGGTTGACGCCGCCGCGGTCGCCCTGGTAACGTGGCGCAGACCTTGTGGTGCCGATCAGTGCTGCCTTCTCCAGCCGGGCTCCCCGCCCATTGCCGATGGCCAGTGGCCTCTCGATGAGCCTGCCTCGGACTCGCCTTGCCAGGGCTTGCGCCCTGTTGGGCCTTCTTGGCTGCTTGCTGGCGTCGTCGTCTCCGGCCGCCGGCGTCCCGCCGGCGAGCTTCTACTACTTCAATCCCGACTCACCGCAGAGCAATCTCGGCCTGCTCAAGGCCACCATGGACGGCTTTCTGGCTGAGGCCGGCTTTCCGCTGTCCTTCCAGCCCTTCGCCCACCTGACCGATTTCGTGCAGCAGCTGGCGGCCGAGCCGCCGGCCTTCCTGCTGCTGCCGTCGTGGTACCTGGAGCGCCATGGCCAGGACCTCGGGGTGCGGCCGCTTCTGGCGCCGGTGCGCCAGGGCAGCACCTCCTATCGCAAGGTCCTGGTTGTGGCCCGGGGCACCGGGCCTGGGCTCGACGGGCTGCGCCACCGCACCCTGGCCATGACCACCTTCGGGCCCAAGGGGCGGGAGCTCCTGAGTGAGATCCTTTTCCCGGCCCCGGAGGAGCCCAAGCCGGCCTTCAACATCGTGGTGGTGCCCAAGGACGTGGATGCCCTTTTCGCCTTGGCCCTGCAGCACGTGGATGCCGCCCTCGTGGTGCCGGAGAACATGGAGGCCCTGGCCAAGGTGAATCCGCGGCTGGTGCAGCGGGTGGAGACCGTGCGGGCCACAAAGCCCATCCCGCTGCCGGTCTTGTGCTACCGGCCGGGGGTGGTATCCCCCGAGCGCCTGGCACAGCTGACGAGGCTTTTTCTGGCCGAGGAGACGAGGCCGGTGCGCATGCCGATCATGGAGATGCTGGGAATCGATGGCTGGCAGGAAATCCCTCATTAGCTGGCTGGCAGCCCTGCTGCTGCTCGGCACCTGCCTGGCCGGCTCCGGTTGGGCGGCAGGCCCGGTGGTCGTGCTCCTGAGCGACGACGACCAGGCCTATGGTGCGCCGCTGGCGGCCTTCAATTCCGAGCTGGCTCTGCCGGTCCAAGTGTTCCAGCTGGGGGGGGATGTGCAACGGGCGCCGGCGGTGATGGGCCAGATCCTCGCCGCCCGGCCTGCCCTGATCTTTGCCCTGGGCGCCAAGGCGGCCTATGTCGCCAAGACCTGGACCGCCGATTACCCCGAGATCCCGGTGCTCTTTGCCATGGTCCTCAACTGGGAGCGCTACCAGCTGGCCGAGGGCCAGGCCAATGTCACCGGGGTCGCCCTGGAGACCGGGCCCGGCAGCCTCTTTGCCTATCTGGCCATGATCTGCCCCCAGGCGCAGCGGATCGGGGTGGTTTACAGCCAGGAGCATTCCGGGCAGATGGTGGCCGAGGCCAGGGTCCAGGCAGCGCTGCTCGGCTTGGAGCTGGTGGCCGAGCCGCTGAGCCGGCCCCAGGATCTGCAGCCCGTCGTCCGGGGGATGGAAGGCCGGATCGATGCCTTCTGGATCATCCCGGACCCGGTGCTCTACACCCTGGACAACATCGGCTGGCTGACCAAGCGTTGCGTCCGGGATCGGCTCCCTTGTCTCGGGCCGTCCCGGAGCATTGCCTCGGTGGGGCTCCTGGCCGCCGTCGATCCGGACCACACGGCCATCGGCCATCAGGCGGCGGCCATGGCCCGGCGGCTCTTGGCCGGCGAGCCGGCCCGGGAGCTGGGCGTGGAGCCGCCCCTGGGCACCCGGCTGATCCTCAACACCAGGACCGCGGGCCGCATCGGGCTCACGCTCAACCGGGAGGCCTTGGGCCTGTCCAGCGAGATCATCGACGGCGCCGGCGAGTGAGTTGCCCTGGGCGGGGCGCACCCAACTGGGTGAAACGCCGGCAATCCTCCATGGTGATCTCCCGCAGGTCCTATAGGTCCTATAAGTCCTATGGGTCCACGGAGCTATGGGACCTGTGGGCTGCCATACGCGGGGCGCGTCAAAATGAGTGCGCGGCCCGCAACCTCTTCGACCAGACCGCCAAGGCACCCGGCCCAGCCACCATCCCCAACGACTATCCTTTGGCAGGTCGCAGCCTCTGGGCCGAGCTGCGCTGCCGCTTCTGACAGAGGCTCCCGGCGGGGGCGGCCATGGCGACAAAAGCCTTGTCAAACGGGGGTGAATGCGGTAGTGGAGCGTATCCCGAAGCGCCGGTCTTGACCTTCATCCCCTGCCTTTGGCCTGCCAGACCATGAAAGACATCCCCCTGGACGAACGGATCATCTTTGCGCTCGATTTCTCCGACCCCGAGCTGGCAAAGCAGTGGGTCGCCCGGCTGGACCGCCACATCCGGTTCTTCAAGGTTGGGCTGCAGCTTTTTTTGGCCGGCGGCTGGCCGGTGGTCGATGCCATCGTCGAACGGGGCAACAAGGTGATGGTGGATCTCAAGTTCTTCGACATCCCGGAAACCGTTCGCCTGGCGGTAGAGCAGCTCAGGAGCCACGGGGTCACCTTCGCGACGGTTCATGGCAACGATCCGATCATCCGAGCGGCGGTGGCCAGCAAAGGCGACGTGAAGATCCTGGCGGTCACCGTGCTGACCAGCTACGACGAGCAGGATATGCGGGAGATGGGATTCACGGGCTCGGTCAGCGATCTGGTCCTGCTCCGGTCCCGCAAGGCGCTTGCCCTCCGATGCGACGGCGTGGTCTCCTCGGCCCTGGAGGCGGCCAAGCTGCGCCACGAGCTGGGCAGCCAGTTCCTGGTGGTCACCCCCGGCATCCGGCCCGGCCTCAACCAGGATGTTATCCGGAAGGACGACCAGAAGCGCATCGCCACGGCCCGGGAGGCGATCATGAACGGCGCCGACCATGTGGTGATCGGCCGGCCGATCAGCACCGCCGCCGACCCGTTGGCCCAGACGGACGCCCTCCAGCAGGAAATCGCCGCCGCCCTGTCCAACGCCTCCTGATCGGGGCATCGGTCTGCCGGCCGGCATGGCCGCAGAAGCCGGACCGGTCGGACCCTGCCAGGGCCGGCAGCGGCTCCCCGGGGTGACGCGGTGGCACGACCGCCACTCCTTGCTCCGCCCCCCCCCCGCCACAAAGGCCTCGCGTCCGTCCAGAGTGCCCCGCGCATGGCAACCCACAAATCCCATGATTCTCATAGCTCCCATAAGTCCCATGGCTCTCCTGGACCCATGGGACTTATAGGACCCAGAGGACTTATGGGAGGCTGGATATTGAGGCCAACGACGTCCTCAACTTCACGGATGCGATGGCGGGCACTGTCTGCACGAACACCGCCGGCGGCCAGATGAGCCTCCTCACCGCCGCGGTCTCCGCCAGCGCGGCCGGTATGCGTCAGTCCATGCGAGCGGCGCTGGCAAGCCGGGCTACCGGCTGGGGCGGCTGAAGAGGTCCCGCTGGGCCCAGAGCCAGAAGAGGCTCTTGGCGCCCTTTAAGGCCACGTGCAGGTCGTGACGGTTGCGCAGGGCCAGGAGGCGGCGGAGAAGGAAGCTGGGCCGGGAATAGAAGCGCCGGAGGGCCAGCTGCCGGAGCTTCTGGATCTCATCGCGGCTCATGGAGTGGGGCACGAAGGCGGCGCCCTGGTACGTGTAGTCGGCCAGATCCTCGGACATCGTGCCGTAGAGGGGAAGGTTGTCGTACAGCTCGGTGCCCGGAAAAGGGGTCAGGGCGTGGAAGTTGGCGATGTCGGGATCGAGCTGGCAGGCGAAGTCGATGGTCGCCAGGCCGTCGGCAAAGGTCTCGCCAGGGATGCCGAAGAGAAAGGGGGTGTAGACGACCAGGCCCGCCCGTTTCGCCGCCTTGACCGCCCGGCGGGTCTGCTCCAGGGTGATGCCCTTCCGGATGGCGTTGAGGCTCTTTTGCACCCCGCTTTCGGCGCCCAGGAGCACCGCCCAGCAGCCGGCGGCCTTGAAGGCCCGGAACAGGGCCTCGTCCACCTGGGAGACGCAGGCCGAGGCGAACCAGGTGAAGTCCAGCCCCCGGGCCTGGATCTCGTTGGCGATGGTCATGGCCCGGTGATAGTCGGCGGCCAGGGTGTCGTCGATGAACTTGATCTCCCGATAGCCGGCGGCCAGGAGGTGCTCGATCTCGGCCAGGACACTGTCCACGCTGCGGAAGCGGACGCCGCTCTTGCGGCTCTTGTCCAGCTGGAAGCAGAACAGGCAGCGGCGGTTGCAGCCGCGGGCGGTGATCATCACCGCCACCGGCTTGCGGCGGTAGGTGGCCGGCGGCGGGACGTAGGCATCCACTCCGCCCAGCAGATCCCGGGCCGGCAGGGGCAGGGCGTCGAGGTCGGTGATGAAGGGCCGGGGCGGGTTGGTCTGCACCTGGCCGTTCTCCCGGAAGGCCACCCCCAGGCAGCCGGCCAGGGACTGGCCCGAGGCCAGGCGCTCCAGGAGCTCTGGCATGGTCAGCTCCCCTTCGCCGGTTACCACCGTGTCCACAAAGGGACAGTCATCCAGACAGGCGCCCTCCCGGGCCACCGGATACGGGCCGCCCACGGTGACGTGGATGGCCGGGTCGATGGCCTTCACCGCCCGGGCGGTCTCCTTGGCCTTGGGCCAGCCGAAGGTGGTGCTGTAGATGCCCACCACCTGCGGCCGGCCGGCCCGGATCGCCGCCAGCATCGCCTCCTGACTTTCGAAGGCGCCGTTGAGGAGCCGCACCTGGTGGCCGGCGGCCCGTACGGCGGCCGCCACATAGAGGGTGCCCAGGGGCTGCCAGTAGTTGATCTGGGCGCCGGCGGTCTTTCTGGAGAAGATCTCCTCCGGGGCCCAGGCCGGGATGACGAAGAAGCATCTCATGAGGCCGCAGCCTGGACCGCGCCCGCGGCCACCGGTGCCGGCCGGTTGGCCAGCCGGCGCTCCGGCTGCCGGGCGGCGAGGGGGTGGGCGGCCGGCTGCCGGGCGAGGATCGCCTCCGCCGCCGCCATGCCCGAGGCCAGGGCGTGGTCCATGTTGTAGTAGCGGAAGAGGCCACCCCGGCCCACCACCTGCAGGTTGGCGAAGCCGGCCAGATAGTCCAGGATCTGGTCGCACAGCTCCTGGTAGCCCACCTCGAACAGGGGATAGGCCTGCGGGCAGCGGTGCACGCAGCCGTCCGTGACCTCCCCGGCCTCGATGTAGCCCAGGCGGGCCAGGTGCTGCACCGTAAGCTTGATGAGTGCCTGGTCATCCAGGCTCCAGATGCGGTCCCCCTGGAAGCAGAAATATTCGGCCACCAGGTGGGAGTAACCGGGGGGCGCCAGCTGGCGGCTCCAGTTGGTGGGCTCGTGGATGCGGCCGAAGGGGATGTCGGCACCGGGCAGGTAGAGCCAGGTGCAGTCGGTGACCTCTTCCCGGGCCACCATGATGGTGACGATGACCAGGTCCCGGAAGCGCAGCCGGTCGGCGGCGGCGCGCACGGCTGCCGGCGCCTGAGGGGAGAGCATCCGCACCAGGTGGCTCAAGGGGATGCTGGCCACCACCTCCTCCGGCGCCACCTGGAAGCGCTGCTGGCCGTTTTCCGCGTGGATGCCCGTGATCCGGCCCTGGGCATGCGCAAGACGGGTGACCCGGGTCCGGGTCAACAGCGGCTGCTGGCGGCAAATGCGCTCCGCCAGCCGCTGGGCGATCTCGCCGATGCCCTGGGCCGGGTACAGGAAGGAGTCGGCCAGGGTGGGGACGTCCCGGCCGCTCAGGCGGGTGAAGGCGTTCTTGATCGCGGTCCACAGGGACAGCCCCTGGATGCGCTGGGCCACCCAGGCCTCGCTGATCTCCTGGCCGCTCAGGCCCCAGACCTTCTCGCTGTAATCCTTGAAGTAGAGATCGAACATCCGGCGGCCGAACTGGCCCACCACCCAGTCCTCCAGGGACACCACCGCCGGCCTGGTGAGCCAGGCCCGCAGCCGTTCCTTGCAGTAGTCGCTGATGATGGCAGCGGTGGTGGCAAGACCGAGGCCGAAAAGGGCGTTGGCCGGGGAGAGGGGATAGTCGAAGGAGCGGCCCAGCATGTGGATGACGCTCTTGCGGGGCACTTCCAGAAGGTCGCTGCCGACAAGCTCCCGGACGTAGGCCTCCACCCGCCGGTTCCTGGTCAGGAAGCGGTGGCCGCCGATGTCGAAGCGGAACCCGCCGTGGGAAAGGGTGCGGGAGAGGCCCCCCACCTCCGGCCCGGCCTCGAAGACCAGCGGCCGTCGGCCGCCGTCGGCCAGGACCGCGCCGGCGGCCAGACCAGCCAGGCCGGCGCCGAGCACCACCGCCGAGGCCTTGGCCGGCACGGTGGCTGCGCCTTGGCCGGACGAGGCTTGTGTGCTGTGCATGCCATTTCCCCTCTCTCGGTGCGGACCAAAAAAAAGGACCAGACGACGCGTCAGACAGCTGGCGTCCTCTGGTCCCCCCACCTCCGTCCCGGAGCCTCTGCCCGCCAGGCCAGCGGCCGGCAGCTCACTTGACGATCAGAACCGGCACTTCGGCCTGATTGGCCACTTCGCGGCTGACGCTGCCCATGAACAGCTGGGACACCCTCTTGCCCCGCGAGCCGATGATGATGAGGTCCGCGGCCTCTTCCTTGGCCACCGCCAGGATCTCGTCGGCAGGATGACCTGAGCGCAGCACCTTCCTGACCGCCGGATAGGGCGGCCGCTCGGTGAGCACCTTGTGGTAATGGGAGAGCACTGTCTCGGCCTTGCGATCCAGGGCCTCCTTGTACTCGGTGCCCTCCAGAACCTGGCGCAGGGTGGCCATCTCGGCATCCCCCAGCATGTCGTCCAGAAGGGACGGCCCTTCGAACTTCTCCACATAGACCAGGAGGACCTCCTCCGGGCCGATGCACTTGCAGATGTGGGCGGTCTTGTCGAAGACCTCCCGGGTTGCCTTGGTGCCGTCGACGGCGATCACAATCTTCTTCATGGTCTCCCCCCCTGTCGTGGCGTCTGCCGGTTATCGGGGTGCGCCGTAGCCGCCGCCACCGCTGGGGGCGCCATAGCCGCCGCTGCTGGCCGGGGCACCGTAGCCGCCACTGCTGCTGGGTGCACCGTAGCCGCCACTGCTGGGCGGGGCCGGTGCGCCGTAGCCACCTGCCGGGGCGCCGCCGCCGTAACCGCCCGATGAGTCGCCGCCATAGCCGCCGGCCGAGCTGCCATGCCCACCGCCGGCCGGGCTGCCATAGCCGCCGCCCGCTGCCGCCACCGGCTTGGGCTTTTCTGTCGCGCCGGTCTGGCTGTAAATGGTGATGAAGGCGAGCATGCTCGCCACAACTGCGATGATGATCACCAACGGTCCTTTCATCGTCTCCCTCCCGAAACCTCTCCCAACCTCAAGACAACCGGCCGGCGCCCGGTCAACTGGCCGGCGCCGGCCAGTCAAGACCCTGGCGGCAACTGCCGCCGGGTCAGCACTTCTCGATGACGTAGACGAGCTTGGAGCCCTCCTTGGTCTTCTCGACAATGTCGTGGCCGGCGGCATCGCACATCTGGATGATGGTCTCGCCGGAGGAGGGGTTGTCGAAGATCATGCGCAAGGTCTCGCCGGAGGCCATCTTCTCCAGGGACTTCTTGCAATAGAGCTGGGGATGGGGGCAGACATAGCCGCACACGTCCAGCTCATAGACGCCTTCACCGACTTTCTCGAACTTCATTGCCATGGTCGTTGTCCTCCTGGATGCCTTTCCTGAGTGTGTGGATGAATCCTGGTACTAGATGTCCGCCATCTCTGCTGCCATTTTGCGGGCCGTCCACCAGTTGAAGAAGAGGACGCCCACAAAGCCGCCGGTCACCATGCCGAGACCGTACAGCCAGCCGCCCGGATCTCCGCCGGCGGCCCGGATGAAGAAGGCGCCGATATTGCAGCCCAGCCCCGGCCGGGAGCCGGCGCCCATGAGCATGCCGCCCACAAGGCCCCAGACGATAAGCTCGCCCTTGGGCACCTTGAATTTGAACTCGTTTTGCAGCAGCGACAGGATCATGGCCCCGAAGATGATGCCGATGGACATCCAGAGGGCCGGATTGCGCCACAGCTCCGGCAGGCCGTTGACCACGCCGAAGAAGACCGAATCCCGTACGTTGTAGCCGATCTTGTCCAGGATCCAGCCGGCAAACTGCGCCTCCTGGGTGGTGATGTACCAGTAGCCAGGATCGAACACCTTGCCGAAGACGCCGACGTCGCCGGTATGGCCCATGCGCACCAGCAGCTCGCCGAAGTTGGTGACGTTGAACTTGAGCTGGATCCCCTTCATGACATAGATGTGGAGGCCAGCGGTGATGCCGATGATGACGCCCATGATGGTGGTGCGGGTGGAGGCGGTGAGCATCGCCCAGATGCCAGCGACGTGGGTGCCAACCCCGGTCACCGGCAGCTGGTTGTCCTTGTTCTTGCGGTTGTGCTTCTGGCGCTTGGCGATGAACGACTGCCGCATGTAGCCGAAGTAGATGACGATGATGAGCAGGGTGGCCGGGATGATGGCGTTCACCAGGGAGTCGCCGATGAAGTACTTCCAGGCCCCGGGTAGGCCGGCAAAGGCCTTGGTGTGGGAGAGCTGGGTGGCCGGCTGGTCGAAGATGAAGCCGGTCATGTAGTAGTCGAACCAGGACTGCACCTTCTCCCGGGGCAGGTAGGTCTTGGCCATGGAAGAGTCGATCCAGGACTGAGGCACCAGGGAGGTGCCGCCTGCGGTCACGAACAGGGCCTGGCCGAAGGAGATGCCCATGATCGACAAAATGGAGGTGCCGTTGCCCTCGCCGATCTTGTACAGCGAGCCGGAGGCGCAGCCGCCGGCCAGCACCATGCCCACCCCGAAGACGATGCCGGAGAGCACGCTCTGGAGGCCCATGGGCGCCGGATGGAAGGTGCTCATGTTGGTTGAGGAGAGCACGGCCTGCACCAGGCTGAAGAAGATGAGGGCGATGAGGATGCCGACGGCCATTCGGGGCACGCCGGCCGCGAACAGATCCCGGGAGGCGGAAGCGAAGCAGAATCGCCCGTACTGCAGCATCATGCCGTAGGCAACACCGAACCAGATGTAGACGTTCAGGTACATG
>JBFMBH010000066.1 GCA_040755095.1 Thermodesulfobacteriota bacterium | reverse complement strand
CTGGGGGGAGGAGACGCCTCGCCAACGTGTGCCCCCCGCACCCTCCCCCAGCGGGGGAGGGCTGGGGTGGGGGATGGCCGTTCGTCTCTCCGCGCCCCCCGTGAAGCGCCACTCGGGTCCGGACCGGCGGCTCAGTACCGGTGGCAGGCCAGGCACTCGGCCTCGTTCAGGAAGGGATGGCGGGCCGCATTGAGCCGCGCCACCGGCACCAGGCCGGTGACCGGGTCGTGGCAGACCAGGCAGGTGAAGGGCTGGGGGATGTGGGCGATGGTGAGGCCCTCGTGGCTGGCGATCCCCCCCGGATGGCAGAGCCGGCAGCTGGCAAAGCTGTCATGGCAGGCCAGGCAGTGCTGCTGCTGCCAGGCCGCGGTGTGGGAGCGGGGCCGGGTCTCCTGGTGGCAGCCGGCGCAGAAATCCTCCTGGTGGCAGGTGCGGCAGCGCTGCCGGTCCCAGGAGGCCTCGAAGCCGTGGGTGGATTCGGTGAAAAGCGCCGTATGGCTGGCCGGTCGCTCCTCCTGGTGACAGGCCCGGCAGGTCGGCTCGGCATGGCAGGCCCGGCAGGCCGACTCGCTGTCCACGGCGGCCAGGCCGTGGCGCCGGTGCCAGTCGGTGCTGGCGTGGCTGGCCGGCATCGTCTCCCGGCTCAGACCCTCGTGGCAGTCGCTGCATGCCCGGCCGGCGGCATGGGACCGCTCCCGGATCGCCAGGACATCGTTCCGGGTCATGGGTGGCAGGGTCTCGACCCTCCGGTCCAGCAGCGCGCCATGGCATTCGCCGCACCAGGCGGTCAGGGCCGGGGTGTGCAGGAACACGCCGCTGCCGGCCGGTGGCACGCTCCTGGGCGCGGCCAGGTCCTCGGCCTTGGCCACCAGATGACAATGGCCGCAGGCGTCCAGGCTGGGCTCGGCGTCGATCCAGTCGCTGTGGCACTCCCGGCACGCCTGGTGACCGGCCCGGGCGAAGCGCCCGGCCTGGCCCGGGCCGTGGCAGTCGGCACAGGCCAGGCCCTGCTCCTCCAGGTGGTGGAAATGGCTGAAGCGCAAGCCGAGCTGGCCGCTCTCCCGGCAGCCGCCCAGCAGCATCAGGACCGAGACGACAAGGGGGACGAAGAGGAGCGGGGGGTGGCGAAGGAAGGCCTTCATGGGGCTACCTCACAAGCACGGTCAGAACCGGGTGATGAGGGTGGTGCGCAGGCCGTAGATGGTGTCGGACTCCAGGGAATTGTCCTCCAGCTCGGCATGGATCCGGAGCGAGACCGCCTCGGTCAGGCGGCAGCGGAGCCGGACGAACAGGGTGTAGGCATCCGGCGAGACCTGCACCACTGAGTTGTCGGCGGCGATGACGACATCCGCCGGCCGCAGGGCGAAGCTGGTATCCGCGTACTGGGTATAGTGGTAGTCCAGATAGGCGGTGCCGGCGGACAGATCCCAGAGACCGCCCGGCCGATAGCTCACCTGGCCGCTCACCCCCTGGAAGCGATCGTGGCCGCTGACGTCCCAGTGCTCGCCGCTTACGGACAGGGTCCAGGCCGGGGTGAGGGTGAAGAGGAAGGTGAGATCGGCGTGGCCATACTGCCGGTTGTGGAGGTCCCGGTTACCCGCGGCCACGAAGCGGCCGGACACCCCGGGGGAGACGGTGAGCCAGGGCAGCAGAACCTTGGAGCAGCGGGCCGACAGCACGGTGAAGGGCGCCAGATCCCCCAGGGTGGCCTGCAAAGGGGAGTAGGCGTTGCCCATGGCGCCCAGACCCTGCCAGTGCTCCAGCCGCAGCCAGGCATCGAAGCCGGCAGCCAGTGCCCCGTAACGGGCCTCGGCTGCCGCCATAGCCAGCTCGGCGTCCAGGAGCATGAGCCGGCCCCGGGCCTGCCAGGAGGCCGCCAGGCGCTGCCAGGCCTCGACCAGAAGCTGCTCGTCTCGCGCGTCCACCTCCCGGTCCCGAAAGGCCACATACGCCAGCCGCAGCTTGCCTCCCGGCCACAGTCGTGCTCCCAGGGCCGCGCCGCCGGCCCAGTCGTCGCGGGTGGTCGAATAATAGCTCACCGGCCGGCCGAAGAAGAGCTCGCCATCCAGGGGATCGCCGGCAAAGAACCGCAGAAGTCCGCCGTCGATCTGGAGGGCGCCGGCGTTCTCCAGGTACTGCCGGCCCAGGCGCAGGCCGAACCGTCCGTCCCCGGTGTGCAGGTCGGCCCAGAGCTGGTAGATCTGCTCCGCCCACCCCTGCCGCCGATCCTCGACGCCCACGAAGAGATCGCTGCCCAGGGAACGGTCGGTGGAGTCCAGATCCTTGTGCAGCCGGCCGGAGAAGGCGCCGTCCAGATGGCCACCCGCCCAGCCGCTGCCCCGCACCAGCCAGTGGTCATAGAGATCCGAGTCCTGGCTGCCGCCCGCGGCGCGGAGCGCGAGGCCAAGGCGATTCTCCACGGTGACCACCGGCTTGACCTCCCGGAAGAAGCCCCCCGGCTCGCCGGCCAGGGTGGGAACGGGAAGGGCAAGGCCGGCAGCCACCGCCATGGCCCACAGCCCGGGGACGGCGCGGCGACCTTCAGGGAAGAATCGATTGCAGCCCGGACTCCACATGGCGACTCCTGCCGGCACCACTGGCCGATATCGAAGATCCGAGTCCGGAACGGCAGAAATCCCGCGCTCCTGGCCCAGGACCAATTCCTAGGCCGAGCTTAGGATTGACCCTTTCCGCAAGTCAAGCATCTTGCGGGCCGGCCGTATGCCCCTTGATCACCCCGCGCCATCCGCCGCCGGATCCAGGCGAATGCCCCGGCGCAGAAAGGTGGGGATCTCCAGGTACTCTTCCCAGGACAGGGCGAGGCCGCCGAGGTTGCAAGCCGGCTCCGGCAAAAGGGCGGCCGGCGGCGATTCGGCCAGGCCCGGTGCCGGGAGGGGACGATCCAGAAGGGCGGCGGCTGCCAGGAAGCCTTCAACGAATCCGTGCTGGTGTGCGATCATGGGAGCATCCTCCGTGCAGGTTGGGGTTCCTCCAGACGCCGGCCCTTGCCGTGCGCCTGCTGGCAGGGTAGCATCCCACCTGGGACAGATAGTGTCCCAGGTTCTTCTTTGTGCGCCACGCATGGCGCAATCTCCTGGAGGTGCAAGTCCTCTCTCGGCCGCGACAACCGGAACAAGGAGCCGGAGGCAAGGGCGCCATGGCGACTTGGGGTCTGGAGGAGGCCCCAGGCAAGAATCGGCCCCGACGAACAGAAACCAGATGGAAGGCCGGCGCGGTGGGGTAACCCGGCAATGGACGGGGATGCCCCGTGTTGAGGTCTGCAGATGAACCGAGTATACAGTCGAAGCCCGGTGATGCAGCCCGGATCCATGCCGGAGCCTGGCAGATGGCGCAGGAGCTGGCACGGGAGACCTGCCGGGCTGGCTGCGGAGACGCCGTTGGGCTGGGATTCGGGGCTTCGGGACCCGCTCACCCGGGCGCTGGTGGCCCTCGCACCCGACCGCCGCAACCGGCGCCAGCTCCCCCTCTCTGGACCATGCCGCCAAACGCGGCCACAATCGGCAGCCCTGGCCGTTGTCCGCCAGGCCATCGCCCGGGTCGCCGGCGGCGCCTCCAAGGCCGATGTCCTGGCCGGCACCGGTATCGCCGGCAGCGACTGGAACCGCGCTGGGGCGATCCTGCTGGAGCGGGGCATGGTGAGCCGCACCGGGGAACGTCAGGGAACCCGATACCATGCCGCAGGAGCATAACGATGCTTGAATACTTGCAATTGAAGAACGTTGGCCCTGCGCCGACGTTGGAGCTGGAATTCGGTCCACGAATCAACGTCATCACCGGTGACAACGGGTTGGGCAAGAGCTTTCTCCTCGATATCGCCTGGTGGGCCTTGACCAGAACGTGGGCCTCCCTGCCAGCGCGGCCAACTGCTGGCGCCAAGAACGCCTCGATCGGGTTCCGCTTCACCGGGAAGAAGAAGACGAACGAGTACACATCCACCTTCGATCGTCCGCTGCAGGCCTGGACCGGTAAAGCAGGCCGGCCCTCCAACCCTGGCCTTGTCTTGTATGCGCAAGTGGACGACAGCTTCGCGGTTTGGGATCCGGCACGCAACTATTGGCGGCGGAAGGGAGAGGTCGATGTCCAGGACCGGCCACCCGCCTATCTCTTCCGGCCACAAGACATCTGGGATGGTCTCGAGGCACCAGGCGGTGTGCTTTCGAATGGTCTCATCAGGGACTGGATGAGCTGGCAAAGGGAAAACGGCGAGCCCTTCGCTCAGCTGCAGGCTGCCCTGCGGCGTCTTTCGCCCGCAGCCGAGGAGGAGCTGCGCCCAGGTGGGCCAACACGCATCAGCCTCGATGACGTCCGGGATATTCCGACGCTCAAGATGCCCTACGGGGAGGAAGTCCCGGTACTCCATGCTTCCGCAGGCATGAAACGGATCATCGGCTTGGCGTATCTTCTGGTCTGGGCTTGGCAGGAGCACCGGCGAGCCAGTGAGCTTCTGGGGCAGGATTTCGCTCGCCAGGTGATCTTCCTGATCGACGAGATCGAATCGCATCTCCACCCGCGATGGCAGCGCGTGATCCTGAGGTCGATGCTGGAAGTGGTCAACGCGCTGACTGGCACTGCCGACACCACCGTCCAGCTCATCACCGCTACGCACTCGCCCTTGCTCCTGGCTTCCCTGGAGCCACTCTTCGATGAAGAAGCAGACCGACTGGCACACTTGGATCTCAAGGCCGGCCAGGTCCGCCTCCGGCCGCTTCCCTGGGTCAAACAGGGTGACACCGCGAACTGGCTGGTGTCCGAGGTGTTCGGTCTTCGACAGGCCCGTTCCCTGGAGGCCGAGCAGGCGATTGAGGCTGCCGAGGCATGGATGCGCGGCGACCGGGCGGCCTTGCCAGCGACTCTTTCCTCCAAGGCCGCCATCCACCGCGAGCTGCAGCGCACGCTGGCCGGTCATGACCCATTCTGGCCACGCTGGATCGTACGTTTCGAAGCGAGCATCGGAAACGAACCATGATCCACTTCGATCCTTCACCCGAGCCTCCGACGTTTGACAGCGAGTGCCGCCAGAAGGGAGCAGCTTGGCTGGTTGCGCACCCCGGCGCCGAACGACCGCGCGACTACTGGACCCCCTTCAAATCGGTGCTTGCAGTCGGCTTTCGGGACCTGTGCGCCTACTCGGCCATGTACGAGCCGGTGGGCACCGTGGATCATTTCCGGAGTTGGCAAAAGAACCCTGCCGCCGCTTACGAGTGGAGCAACTACCGGTACGCATCGGCGCTGATGAACAGCTGCAAGGGGACGGCCGACGTGCTGGACCCCTTCGAGGTGGGTGCCGACTGGTTCGAGATTCTGCTGCCCTCCCTGCAGCTGGTGGTCACCGATCGGGTTCCTCCAGCGGTGCGGGGATTGGCGGAACAGACCCTCCGGCGCCTGCATCTGCGCGACGACGAGCGGGTGCTGCGGCAACGGCGGGAGTGGCATCGGATGTACCAAGACGGTGAGCTGACCCTGGCCGGCCTTTGGAGGAAAGCACCGCTCATTGCGCGAGCCGTCGAGAAACAGGCAGCCGTGGCCTCGACATGACGATGGTGGAGGATAACGCCTTTGGCCTGGCCCGGGAGATAGAGACCACCGACCTCCACGTGGAGGTCTCCTGGGCAACAAGGTCGCGGCCGAGGTGGGGGTGGCCTTCCTGAGCGCGGCATTCTCAGGGCGGGCGGGGTCCGGATTTTCCAGGAGGGGCGGATGGCCAGGGACAAGCCGCAGCTGGTGCGTCTCGTCTTCATCGATCAGCGGATCCGGGAAGGGATGGCCAGCGGCCGGCTCGCCAACTGCACCAGCCTGGCGGCCGAGTATGAGGTCAGTCCCAAGAGCATCCTTCGGGACATCGACTACCTGCGCCACATGCGGGGGGCGCCCATCGTCTACGACCCGACCCGCAAGGGCTATCTCTATTCCGAGGCCAACTGGCAGCTGCCGGCCCTGTCCATCAGTGAAAGTGACCTGTTTGCCCTGTGCATCGCCGAAAAGGCCCTGCGGCAGCACGAGGGTACGCCGGTCTACGACCGGCTGGCGGCGATCTTCCGCCGGATCGCCGAATGCCTCCCCGCCAAGGTGAGCGTCGACCCCAGTTGGATCGATCGGCGGCTGGCGGTGCTGCCGGACCAGGCCACCCGGATCGACGCCCGGGTCTGGGAGGCCGTGGCATCCGGTCTCAAGCACAACCAGCCGTTGGCCATCCGGCACCGGCGGGCCGGAACCGGAGCCGCCAGCCAGCGGACCGTGGAGCCGTACCGGGCGGTGCGCTACCAGGGGGAATGGTATCTGGTGGGTTTTTGCCGCCTGCGCCAGGCGGTCCGCACCTTTGCCATGAGCCGCATCGAGGAGGCCGCGGTCCTGGAGGGCTGCTTCCAGATCCCGGCCGACTTCGAGGCGGCCTGGCAAGAGCGGGAGCGGTTCGGGCTCTTCGGGGATGGCGAGGAGGTGTGGGTGACGGTGGGCTTCGGCCCGGCCCTGGCCCCCTATGTCCGGGAGCGGCTCTGGCATGGCCGCCAGGAGCTGAGCGATCAGCCGGACGGCGGGGTGCAGCTCCGGCTGCCGGCCCGGGACCGGGACGAGCTCTTACGCTGGGTGCTGTCCTGGGGCGATGGCGCCCAGATTCTGGCCCCGGCCGGGCTGCGGCAGGAGGCAGCCGAGCTCCTTACCCGGATGCTGGCGGCCTACCGCTCTCCAGCAGCTCCTTGAGGGAGCGCAGGGTGGTGAGCAAGGTGCGGCCGAGCAGGAGGCCGACGATGCTGCGGGCCATGGGGAAATAGCCCCCGGGGTCGGCGCCGCCGAAGGCCGTGACCAGGACAAAGCCGTCCTCCTCCTCCGCGAAGGTAAAGCCGCCCTCGATGGGAAAGGGGCCGGTCAGGGACCGGTAGGCGTAGCGCCGGCAGGGCTGGTACTCGGTGATGACGCCGGTGGTCTCCACCACCTGGCCCATGGCCTCGAAGGTGTAGCGGTAGGTGGCCCCGGTCCGGATCGGCCCCGGCGAGGTGATGGCCGCCTCCTTGACGAAGGGCTGCCAGTGGGGAAAGTTGGCCGGATCGGCCACAAACGCAAAGACCTCGGCGCAGGACCTGCGGATGGCAATGCTGGCGGATTTTTCGATCTCGGCCATGGGCGGTCACCAGAGGGGCTGCGGGTATTCCCGATCGGGACGCCAGCCACGATCATAGCATGCCCCTCCTGGAGAGGCAGCATGGAGATTGACCATCGTCTGGCAAAAGCGGTCTGGTTTTAACAGCCAATTCTTCCAAAAGCGGAGTGCTTTTGGCATGCAGACGCTTGATAGGCTTATCGCTGCTTCCCCGTGGTGGCAGGATCCGGACTGGGAGCGCACCGACCGTTCCCTCCGGCAGGTTGCAGCCACGG
Organism: Thermodesulfobacteriota bacterium; assembly: GCA_040755095.1. NCBI lineage: Bacteria > Pseudomonadati > Thermodesulfobacteriota > Thermodesulfobacteriota bacterium. The sequence continues at coordinate 13,708 of JBFMBH010000066.1, read as the reverse complement.
GCATCCACTTCCGGCATCTTGATCTTGAGGCCACCAGGGCCAGTCATCTCCTGCCCGGCTCTGTCAGCATCATTCGCGGCCCCCGTCAGGTCGGAAAGACAACAGAGCTCAAGATGCTGGCGCGGGATCTCCTCGCCGCTGGCGTTGCCCCGCGCCACATTGCCTACTATTCCTGCGACGACCTCATCCATTTCCGGGAGCTCCTGGCCCTGGTGAAGGCCTTTACGGAATCCCTGCGATGGAGCAAGGCCGACGGCTTCCTGCTGCTCGACGGGATCTCAGCTGTCAAGAACTGGCCACGGGCCATCAAGGCCCTGGCCGATGCCGGCGAGCTCGATACCGTCGCCGTGCTCCTGACCGGCTCCTCCGCCCTGGAGATCAAAAGGGGCTATGAGCGGATGCCGGGCCGACGAGGGGCAGGTTTCGACAAGGCGTTTCTGCCCATGTCATTTGCAGACTTCTGCAAGGCCCTGGGCACGATGGCACCTTCGGCCAGACTCGGGGCCGTTGTGGCGGACGAGGCGTTGTTCCGCGATTTCCAGATGGAGACATCCCTGAAAAAGGACGCCCTGGCCAGACTCCTGGATCTCTATTTGCCGTGGGGGGGCTTCCCAAGGGCAGTGGCCGACCTGGCCCGGGACAAGACGGTCACCACGGAAACCCTGGATATCTACCGCTCAGTCGTTCTGAGCGAATTCGAGAAACAGCGGCGGCAGGCCCCCCTGCTGCTCGGCCTGTTGCGAAAGCTCTATGGCGTTTTGGGCTCGCCCGTCAGCTACCACGGCCTGACCCAGGATACCGGCTGCTCCACCGGCGCGGTGGTTCAGGACTACCTTGCCATCGCCAGCGCCGCCTTCCTCGGCTTTGAGGTGCCCTGTATCGATCTTGACCGCCGGCGGCCTTACCCGAAGCGGGGAAAAAAGTTCTATGCCGTGGACCCCATGATCTGGCAAGTGACCGCCCGGGGTGCCGGGTTGGCGCCCCTGGCCACGAGCGTGCTGGCGGAACAGGCGGTCGCTACCCACCTCATTCGTTGTCGAGCGGACGATTGGGCCAGCCTCGGCTTTCTCGAAGGGCTCTACTATTACCGGTCCCGCAAGGCAACGAGGTTGACTTCGTATTGTTTCCGCCGGCAGACCAGCGACCCTTCGGGGTGGAGGTCAAGTATCAGGGCCGGATCTCCGGTTGGGACGAGCAGAGCATCAACAAGGGAATCGGCCAGGGCGTCCTGGTCTCGCCCGATACCTACAAGTGGGGCCAGACGGTGTGCCATCTGCCCCTGTGGGCGTTTCTCCTGCTGAGCTGATGAGCCGGAGAGGAGCGGATGGCTGTTCAAACACCCCCCGGCGCCGGCGGCTCGGCCTCCGTGACCTCGGCGGTCACGGCCTCCAGGATGGAGAGGGCCAGCTGGCGGCCGGTGAACACATCCCGCTTGACGGTCAGCACCTGTTCAACCCAGATGGCGGCGGCGGCGCAGCCGAGGCCCTGGCCCTCTTCCCGGCAGACCTCGGTGGCGCCGTCCGGGAACAGCAGCAGCTGGCGGCCGGGGATGGGCCGCACCAGGAGGCCGCCGGCCGGCCGGGTGAAGTCGTGGATGGTGGGCAGGTCCCAGCCCAGAAGATCCAGCAGCAGAGCGGGGAGCTGATCAAGGGGCAGATCGCCTCCCACCACCGGTCCTTTCTCGCCGTCGATGATCACCAGGGGCGTGGCCAGATGGTCCCGCAGCATGGCCGGGCTGAATTCCGCGATGGTCCGGGCCAGATAGCCCGACTCGGCATAGCCGGCAAAGTCGTAGCCGAGAAAGGGCAGATGGTCGCCGAAGACAACGATGAGGCCCTGGGGATCCAGACGCCGCAGCTCGCCCAGCAGGACCATGAGCTCCCGGGACTTGTAGTAGATGGTGTTGGCGTAGGCCTCCACCTCCGGCACCTGGCTGGTGGCGGTGATGAGGCGAGGCCGGGAGGAGGCCAGCGCCTCGTCCCAGTGGCCAGTACAGGAGTCCGTAGAAGAGCGGCGTGGAGACGAGCGGCAGGAACAGGCGCCAGGGCGAGCGCCCGGCAGAAAGAAGCTCCGGCGGAACCGATCCGGACGGGTACCTGTCCATGGCCAGCACCCCAGACAGCCGAAGGCCCAACCGGGCGTCAACAGGGAGGACCGGCTGCCAGCGCAGCCGGGATCAAGGCCCTACGGTACCCCAAATGGGCAAGAAATGCAGCCTGACGTGTTTCCTCTGCCCGCGGTGCCAGGCGGTGGCCGCGGCGATCGGGAGGTGAGGGTCCCATGCCATCCAAGAACCACTGGAGCGTCCTGAGCCTTGAGCGGCTGGCTCTGGCCCTGGGCTATTCCTGGTCAGGGCTCAAGGCCGCCTTTGTCCATGAGGCGGCCTTCCGCCAGGAGATCCTGCTCCTGGCCGTTCTGGCGCCGGTGGCCCTCCTGGTGGACACCACCCTGGTCAACCGGGCCCTGCTTCTGGCATCGCTCCTGGCGGTCCTGGTGGTGGAGCTTCTGAACTCGGCCATCGAGGCGCTCACCGACAAGGTGGCGCCGGACCTGCACCCCCTGGCCAAACGGGCCAAGGACATGGGCAGCGCCGCGGTGCTCGTGGCCCTCCTGGCCGCGGCCGGCGTCTGGCTGGCGGTCCTGGCCGGCCCCTGACCAGCCGGCACCTCAGACTCAGCGCCCCCGGCGGATCGCCAGCAGGCCACCGAGACCGGAGCCCAGAAGCAGCACCGAGGCGGGCACCGGCACGGGGTTGGGGCCGTGGCCGAACCCGCCGGCATTCACCTGGCCGCCGCCGGACAGCTCGCCCACCACCAGATTGCCGGTGACCAGGCCCGAGGGGAAGGTGGTGTCGGCCAGCGGCGCCAACAGATTGACCTCGTTGGCGTGGCTTAAGGCCAGCACCGTGGCCTCCGGAAAGTTGAGCAGCACCTCGGCTGGCGAAAGCCCGCCCAGGTAGTGCCAGACGGTGTTGTCCAGGGAGGCGCTGGCGCCGCTGACGTTGATGTAGACCACCGCGTCAGCCGGGCCGGTGACGTTGAAGGTGTGGGCGGCCCGCAGCGCTGCCTCGCTGAGGGCAAAGACGTTCACGCCGGACGTCGCGACCACGGACAGGGTGCCATAGGCGCTGGCGATGCTGCCGGTCGGGCTCATGCCGCCGACGGTGCCGGAAAAGCCGGTGAAGTAGTCGGCCAGGACGCCATGATCCACCGCCGGGCTGTAGCTCACCCCGCCCTGCTTGCTGCCGAAGACCGTGTAGTGCTGGTCCAGGGTGATGCTGCCCGCCGCCTGCACATCGCCCCAGATGGTGCCGCCGGCGGTGTTGCCCACATTGCCGCCGGCCCGCAGATCGCCCTGGATGGTGGCATTGGCCAGGGAGACGTTGCCTGCCGCCTCCACGTGGCCGAAATAGACGCCGCTGCCCAGGGTCGCGCCGCCGCCGGCGTGCAGGGCATAGCCGCCGGGGGTGAGCAGATTGAGGCTGAAATGGGCCATGCTCACGTCGCCGCCGGCCCCGGCCCGGCCCTGGTAATCGCCGCCCGACTGGGAGATCCCCCCCAGGCTGTAGACGTTGAAATAGCCGAACGGGTTGACGCCGCTGGCCGAGCATTCTCCGGCGGCCGCGGCCAGGCCCAGGCTGGCCATCATCACCACAGCGAACAGCTTCATCGAGCTTCCCTCCCTCTCGTTCTGTTGTGACCATGCCCCCGGTTGCCAAGGGCGTGCGCTGCGGTTATTACTGCAACAACCATGCCTGACCACCAGCCCCTTGGGGACCTGGGGCCGCGGCCAGCGCCGCCCTCGGCCGGGGCGCTACCCCGGGGCCATGGCTGGCCGTCATCCACCGCCGGCCCCCCGCTGGGCCGCCCCGTTATCCGGAAAACCGGAAGATCGTTTCCGGAAATCAAAACTGCTGGCCGCCAGCACGGCGGCAGGAGGGCCGTCAGGATACGCCCAGCGGTCCGCTCACCGGCCCGGCGCACCGGCAAAGGGTCTTGCCATCCGCGGCAAAGAGCCGCAAGATGGCTTGGCATGAAGCCATTCTCGACACGGGCCGGTCACCATCCACCCGCACCAGGCGCCCCATGACGGCCAGTCAGCCGGAGACGGACGGCAGAACTGCCGGCTGGTGCCTTACGGTCACACCCCAGGGGACCGGGGCGGTGGGGATCGGACTTGCCGGCCGCTGGCGTCTGGAGGAAGGGCTGCCCGCCGTTGAGGCGGTGTTGGCCAGGCTGCCCCCGGATCTGGCGTGTCTCTTCTTCGACACCAGGGAGCTTACGGCCTGGGACACCGGTCTTCTCACCCTTCTGGCCAGCCTCTTGGCGGAGAGCCGCCGCCGGGGCATCCAGGTGGACGAGGCGGGCTTGCCGGCCGGGGTGCGGCATCTTCTGGCCATGGCGGCCGCGGCCCCGGACCAGCGCCTGGCCACCCGGACCCGGCCCCGGCAGGGCCTGGTGTCCCAGGTGGGTGCCGCTGCCATCGACTTCTTCCGGGGCCTGCCGGCCATGCTCGCCTTCCTGGGCGAGATCATCCTGGCGGCCGGCCGCCTGGCCACTGGCCGGGCCCGCTTCCGGGCCAGCGACCTGTGGCTGGAGATCGAGGAGGTGGGGCCTAAGGCCCTCATCATCGTCAGCGTCATCGCCTTCCTGGTGGGCCTCATCCTGGCCTACCTGGGGGCGGACCAGCTGCGGCTGGTGGGGGCGCAGATCTTCATCGCCGATCTGGTGGCCATCGGCATGGTGCGGGAGGTGGGGGCGCTCATGACCGGCATCATCATCGCTGGCCGCACCGGCGCCGCCTTCGCCGCCCAGCTAGGCACCATGCAGGTCAACGAGGAGATCGACGCCTTCCGGGCCCTGGGCATCCCGGCGGTGGAATTCCTGGTGCTGCCCCGGATGCTGGCCCTGCTCCTGATGGTGCCGCTCCTTACCCTCTACGCCGCCTTTGTCGGCATGCTGGCCGGTCTTCTGGTGGCGGTGACCATCTTCGACATCGGGATGTTCGAGTACTACACCGAAACGGTGCGGGCCCTGAGCATCAAGCACTTTGTGGTGGGCCTGTCCAAGGGCAGCGTCTACGGCGCCATGGTCGCCTTTGCCGGCTGTCTCCGGGGCATGCAGTGCGGCCGCAGCGCCGAGGCAGTAGGCGAGGCCGCCACCTCCGCGGTGGTGACCGGCATCCTGCTCATCACCATCACCGCCTCCATCATGACCATTGTCTTCTACCGTCTGGGGATCTGAGCCATGCCGGAGGCGCCCCCCCTGGAGGTCCGGAATCTCACCATGGCCTATGGCGACTTCGTGGTCCTGCAGGGCCTGGAGTTTGCGGTTCGACAGGGGGACATCTTCGTGATCATGGGCGGCAATGGCTGCGGCAAGACCACCGTGATGCGGGCCCTCATCGGCCTGCAGCCGCCAGCCCGGGGCGCGGTCCTTTACTCCGGCCAGGACTTCTGGCAGGCGCCACCCCGGGAGCAGGAGCGCCTGAAGCACCGGCTGGGGGTGATGTTCCAGGGCGGCGCCCTGTGGAGCTCGCTCACCCTGGCCGAAAACATCGCCCTGCCCCTGGGGGAGTACACGAGCCTTCCGCGCCACCAGATCAGCGAGCTGGTGGATTTCAAGCTGGCCCTGGTGGGCCTGGCCGGCTTCGGGGATTTCTACCCCTCGGAGCTGTCCGGCGGCATGCGCAAAAGGGCGAGCCTCGCCCGGGCCATGGCCCTGGACCCGGAGATCCTGATCATCGACGAGCCCTCCTCCGGCCTCGACCCTCTCACCGCCCGCCGCCTGGACGACCTCATCCTGGAGTTCAGGGACAGCCTGGGCGCAACAGTGGTGATCATCACCCACGAGCTGGCCAGCATCCTGTCCATCGCCAACAGCTCGGTGTTCCTGGACGCCGAGACCCGGACCATGATCGCCTCCGGCCATCCCCAGGAGGCGATCCGCTCCGGCGACCCGCGGGTGCGCCTCTTCCTGTCCCGGGGGCAGACATGAGCCGCCAGGCCCACACCACCCTCATCGGTGCCTTTGTGCTGGGGGCGGTGGCCCTGGCCGTGGCCACCACCCTGATCCTGGCCGGCGGCACTTGGTTCCGGGAGCGACGCCAGCACGTCCTCTACTTCGAGGGCGCGGCCCAGGGCCTGCGCATCGGCGCGCCGGTGCTGTTTCTGGGGGTGAAGGTGGGCGGGGTGACCCGTATCCAGCTGGGCCTGGACGACGAGAACCGCCGCTTCATGGTGCCGGTCGTCATCGAGATGGAGCCCCACATGGTGCGCAGCCGCAGCGGCGAGCAGGTGGACCTGGAGGACCGGGACACCATCCGCCGGCTGGTGGACGAGGGGTTAAGGGGCCGGCTGCGCACCCAGAGCCTTCTGACCGGCCAGCTCTATGTGGATCTCGACTTCCATCCCGACAAGCTGGCCCGCTTCGTGGGCCTGGATCCGGAGATGAGCGAGATCCCCACCATCCCCACCACGGTGGACGAGCTGGCGACCCAGTTCGAAGGCTTCCCGGTGGAGCGCTTTCTGGCCGAGGTGGCCACCATCGGCGAAGCGGTCAGCCGGCTGCTGGCCAGCGCCGAGGCCCAGGAGCTGCCGGCCCGCCTGCAGGCGGTCCTGGCCCGGCTGGAATCCCTGGCCGCCGGCCTGGACCGGGAGGCGCCGCCGCTTCTGGCCGCGGTCCGGGCCGAGCTGGCGGGCGTGCCCCCCACCCTCGCCGCGGCCCAGGAGGCGCTGGCCCGGGTGAATGAAGCCGCCGTGGCGGTGAGCGCCGCGGCGGATCGGGTGGCGGCGGTCGCCGACCGGGCGGCGCCACCCCTGGCCAACATCGGGCAGGCCGGCACCGAGCTGGCCCAGGCCGCCCAGGCCCTGGCCGCCCTGGCCCGGGAGGATTCCCCCACCGTGGTGAGCCTCAACGCCGCTACCGCCGAGATCGGCCGCGCCGCCCGCTCCTTGCGCCTCCTGGCCGAGACCCTGGAGGCGCAGCCCGAATCCCTCCTGCGGGGCAAGCGCTTGCCAGAGGAGAAATGATGCTGTTCCGTGCCGCCCTCCTTGCCCTGGCCTGTCTGGTGGCCGCCTGCGCCGCCCCCCTTCCGGTCCGCTACTACCAGCTGCCGGCCACCGCCAGCCGCCAGCCCGCCCCGGCCGGCCGCCCCGGCCAGCCCCTGATCGGCCTGGGGCCGCTCCTCCTCCCGGACTATCTGGACCGGCCCGGCATCGTCACCCGGGTCACGGCCACTAGGCTTTCGATCGACCAGAGCCATCGCTGGGCCGAGCCCCTGGCCGAAAGCCTCTCCCGGGCGCTCCAGGAGAACCTGACCCGCCTCCTGGACACGGAGTCGGTGCTCCTCTTCCCCTGGCCAACGTCAAGGCCGGTGGCCCTCCGGATGCCGGTGGCGATCCTTGGCTGCGAGGCCGGCCCCGACGGCGCCGTCCGCCTGGAGGCCCGCTGGTCGGTCGCGGCCGGCGACGGCACGACGCTTCTTGCGGAGCGGCGGAGCAGCCTGCGGGTGGTGCCGGAGACCCCGGACCGGGAGGCACAGGTTGCGGCCATGGGCGAGGCCCTGGCCCGGCTGGCCGGGGAGATGGCGGCTGCGCTCAAGCCCTGGCTGAAGGATTGACGCTCCCGGACTGCCTCATCTCGCCCCCGGGGGCATGATGACAGGCCGCGGGGCGGCAGGTATACTCGCGAGACTGCCTCTGGAAGCCGCTGCCAAGCACGCCCCCTGGGGGGACCGCTGGCGGCAGCCACCCTCCCCTGTTCTCCCGGAAGCCGATCGCCTGGCAACGCCCTCTTTCCTGACCCATGGACGCCTTCCTCGCCTCCCTCGTCTTCGTGGTCCTCGCCGAGATGGGCGACAAGACCCAGCTCCTGGCCATGGCCTTCGCCTGCCGCTTCCGCTGGCAGACGGTGATGTGGGCGGTCTTCTGGGCCACCGCTGCCAACCATCTTCTGGCCGCCGCTGCGGGCAGCACCCTGGCCTGTCTCATCCCCCTCGTGGTGATCCAATCCGTGGCCGCCGCCTCCTTCATCCTCTTCGGCCTCTGGACCCTGCGGGGCGATTCCCTGGAGGGCGAGGATCAAGGCTATCGCCAGAGCCCCTTCTGGACGGTCTTCGTGGCCTTCTTCATGGCGGAGATGGGCGACAAGACCCAGATGGCCACCATCTCTCTGGCCATCGAGTACCATGCCGTCTTCACGGTCTGGCTGGGCACCACCCTGGGGATGATGGTCTCGAACGCCTTTGGCATCGTCTTCGGCATGGTTCTGGGCAAGAAGATCCCGGAGCAGGCCATCAAGTGGGTGGCCGCCCTCCTCTTCATGGCCTTCGGCTGCTTCGGCCTGTACCAGAGCCTGCCGGCCCACCTCCTCACCCCGCCCTTCCTTGCGGCCGGCGCGCTGGCGCTGGCGCTGGCCACGGGAATCGCCGCGCGCCTGGGCGGCGGCAGAAGGCCCATCGAGCAGGCCGCGGCCTGCGCCGTGGAGCCCGCGCCCCTGCCCGAGCACAAGTCCTGAGCAGGAGGTCTGCCAGCCCCGGTGGTCACGGTGCCACTGGGCTGGCCGCAAGAAAGCCCATGACCTCGTCCCACCACCCCTCGGTGGGCCGGCGGGGCCAGTCGTTGTGGCCCGCCTGCTCGAGCACCCAGAGCCGCTTCGGCTGGGAGAGCGCCACGAACAGCCGCTTGGTCAGCCGGTTGGGGATCACCTCGTCCCGGCCGGCCATGATCACCGCCACCGGCCCCCGGTAGCCGGCCAGGTTGACGACGTTGTCGTAGGTGTCCCGGAGGAAGGGCTTGACCGGCAGCCAGGGGAACTGGGCCTTCGCCTCGTTTTCCAGCGAATCCCAAGGGAAGAGCAGCACAACCCCCTCGGGCCGCAGCTCTGGATCGGCCGCCAGGGCCGCGGCCACCCCGCAGCCCAGGGACTCGCCCCACAGATACAAGGGGCTGCCGAAAGCCGCCCGGGCCAACAGGGCGGTCCGGCGGCCATCCGCCACCAGACTCGTCTCGCTCAGCTCACCTGGCCGCCCGCCGTACCCCGGGTATTCCGCCAGGCAGCCTGAGCCCATCACCCTTTCAGAGGGGCCCCCGGCCATGCCGGCGGTGCCCCTGGCGTCGTCACCGGCCGTCCGCCAGCACCGCATCCACATCCGGCGCGGCGAGCAGCTCCTCGGCCTTGGCCCGCTCGACGATAACCGGCACCGCCCCCGGGTAACGGTCCAGAAACGCCGGCAGACCCCGGGACGAGCGCCGGCGGCCGGACTTGATCTCGATCCCGTAGACCACGCCCTCCCTGTCCAGCACGTAGTCCACCTCCAGGCCACCCTGCCGCCAATAGAAGAGACTGCCCCGGGATCGCGTCAGGGCCGCCCCCACCGCTGCTTCCAGGACGCGGCCCCGCCACTCCGGATCCTTGTCCACGGCGGCCGGCGAGCGGAAGGCATGAACAAGGGCGGTGCTGAGGGGCACAAGCTTCGGGCTGGAGGCCCGCTGCCGCATCTGGGAGCCACTGTATTTGGGCAGCACCCGCAGCAGAAAGTCGCCCTCCAGCAGCTCCAGATAATGCTTGATGGTCGTGACGTTTCCTGTCTCCTGCAGGCGACCGAGAAGCTTTTGCAAAGACACCTCTTGCGCCGGGTAGCCCATGGCCAGACCAAAGGTCTGGCGGAACAGGGCCGGCTTGTTGACCGTGGCCACCCCCAGGATGTCCCGGATGAGCACCGGCTCGATGATGGCGTCCCGCATGTAGGCCTGCCAGCGGGCGGGCTCCCCGGCCAGCAGCGCCGCGGCGGGATAGCCTCCGAATTTGAGAAACTCCCCCAGGCCCCAGCCAAAGGCCTGCCGGCACTCGGCGAGGTCCCAATGCCAGGCGCGCAGGAGCTCATAGCGACCGGCAAGGCTCTCGCCCAGCCCCTGCTGGAGCGACAGGCTGGCCGAGCCCTATTTTGGGAGAAGTATCTACCAAATTTGGTAGATACTTCTCCCAAAGAAAGGGGGCGGCCGGTGAGCCTTGCCCGGGGCGACGCTTCAGACGCCGGGTCTGGGACAGCGCCTCGGCAGAGCACGGTTCCACACCGCCGCACGATGGCTGGACCAGCTCCGGTCTCGGCCCCCCAATCGCGCCGGCTCCCGGTGGCGATCCTGTTTCCCGCCGGCCGGGCCTCCAGTATACTGCCCTGACGCCGCGACTCGCCCCCTCCCCTCTTCCTTGCACCCCCTGACCCGTTGATGCCCATGCAAACGCCCTGGCACTGCCAAACCAGCGACGACGCCCTTGCCACCCTGATCTCCTCCCCGGCCGGCCTCACCCGGGAGGAGGCCGGCCGCCGCCTGGCGGCCCACGGCCCCAACCGGCTCCAGGACAAGGGCCGCCGGGGGCCGCTCGCCATGCTCCTGGACCAGTTCAAGGACTTCATGATCGTGGTCCTGGTGGCGGCGGCGGTGATCTCCGGCGCCCTGGGGGAGGCGGTGGACACGGTGGCCATCGTGGCCATCGTCATTCTCAACGCGGTGGTGGGCTTCGTGCAGGAGTACCGGGCCGAAAAGGCCATGGAGGCCCTGCAGCAGATGGCGGCACCGGCCGCCGTCGCCCTGCGGGACGGCAGTCCGCACAACGTGCCAGCCACCGATCTGGTGCCCGGCGATATCGTGCTCCTGGAAGCGGGCCGGGTGGTGCCTGCCGACCTGCGGCTCCTGGAGGCGGCGACCCTCAAGGTGGAGGAGGCGGCCCTCACCGGCGAGTCCGAGGCGGTGGAAAAGGACACCGCGGCCCTGCCGGAGCAGGAGCTGGCAGTGGGCGACCGGCGCAACATGGCCTACAAGGGCACCTTTATCGCCCATGGCCGGGGCAAAGGCGTGGTGACCGCCACCGGCATGGCCACCGAGCTGGGCAAGATCGCGGCCATGCTCCAGGAGACCGCGGAGGCCAAGACCCCGCTGCAAAAGAGACTGGCCGCCTTCGGCAAGCGGCTGGCCATGGCGGTCCTGGTCATCTGCGGCGTGGTCTTTGCCGCCGGTCTTCTGCGGGGCGAGGAGCCGGTGCGGATGCTGCTCACCGCCATCTCCCTGGCCGTAGCCGCCATCCCCGAGGCCCTGCCGGCGGTGGTCACCATCGCCCTGGCCCTGGGCGCCCGCAAGATGGTGCGCCAGAGCGCCCTGGTGCGCAAGCTGCCGGCGGTGGAGACCCTGGGCTCGGTCACCTACATCTGCTCGGACAAGACCGGCACCCTGACCCTGAACCGGATGACCGTGGAAGAGGCGCAGGTGGACGGCCGATGCGGCCGGGTGGACGAGCTGGGCCTGCCCCGCTGGCAGGAATCCGCGGCCACCGGCCTGATGCAGCGACCGCCGGCCCTCTTTTTGGCCGCCCTGGCGGTGAGCAACGATGCCCACCCGGACAAGAACGGCGAGCTGCTGGGCGACCCCACCGAAACCGCCCTGGCCGCCCTGGCCGCCCGCTACGGTCTCACCCGCGGCGAGTTGGAGAAGCTCCTGCCCCGGGTGGCCGAGCTGCCCTTCGACAGCGAGCGCAAATGCATGACCACCATCCACCGGCTGCCGGCTGGCCTCGCCAGCCAGTCCGGGCTCGCCGGCGCCCGCTTCCTCGCCCTGACCAAAGGCGCCGCCGAGGCCCTCACCGAGCGGGCGGTTACGGTGCTGCTGGCCAGCGGCCTCCAGCCTCTGGACCGGCCGGCCCTGCTGGCCGCGGCGGACGGGATGGCGGCGGATGGCCTGCGGGTCTTGGGGGTGGGCTATCGGCTCTGGGCCGAGCTGCCCGCGGCCATGACGCCGGAGACCATGGAGACAGAGCTGACCATGCTGGGCCTGGCCGGTCTCCTCGACCCGCCCCGCCAGGAAGCGGCCGAGGCGGTGCGCCTCTGCCGCTCCGCCGGCATCCGGCCGGTGATGATCACCGGCGACCACCCGGCCACCGCCCGGGCCATCGCCCGGCGGCTGGCGATCCTTGCGGACGGCGCCGGCGTGGTCACCGGCCGGGAGTTGGCGGCCATGCCGCCGGCGGACTTGGCCGCCCGGGTGGAGGGCATCCGGGTCTACGCCCGGGTGGCACCGGAGCAGAAGCTCGATATCGTCCGCGCCCTCCAGGAGCGGGGCCACTATGTGGCCATGACCGGCGACGGCGTCAACGACGCCCCGGCCCTGAAGCGGGCCGACATCGGCGTGGCCATGGGCCTAACCGGCACCGATGTCTCGAAAGAGGCCAGCGCCATGATCCTCCTGGACGACAACTTCGCCACCATCGTCAAGGCGGTGCGGGAGGGCCGCAAGATCTACGACAACATCCGCAAGTTCGTCAAATACCTGCTCACCACCAACGCCGGCGAGATCTGGACCCTGTTCCTGGCCCCCTTCCTGGGCCTGCCCATACCGCTCCTGCCGATCCATATCCTGTGGATCAACCTGGTCACGGACAGCCTGCCGGCCCTGGCCCTGTCCGCCGAGCCCGCCGAGTCCGACATCATGGACCGCCCGCCCCGCCGGCCCGACGAGAGCATCTTCGCCCATGGCCTGGGCGCCCATGCCATCTGGGTCGGGCTGGTGATGGCCGCGGTGGTCCTGGGCCTGGAGGCCTGGCTCCTCAACACCGGGGCCGCCCACTGGCAGACCGAGGTCTTCACCGTGCTCTGCCTGACCCAGCTGGGCCATGTCCTGGCCATCCGCTCCGAGGAGCAGTCCCTCTTCCGCCAGGGCCTGCGCTCCAACCTCTTCCTGCTGGCTGCCGTGGCCGTCACCTTCGGGCTGCAGCTGGCCACCATCTATGTGCCTTTCCTGAACCAGGTGTTCCGGACCGTGCCCCTGTCACCCGCCGATCTGGGGATGACGGTGCTCTTGTCCGGGGTGGTGTTCGTGGCCGTGGAGCTGGAGAAATGGGTCAAGCGCCGGCGGTCGCGCCGGCGAGACGCCAGGAGGTAGAGGCAGACGGCCCGAGGATGGCCACGGGGCTGAGCGTCGGCCGTCTTGCAGTCGACAACAGCGTTGCCGCGAACGAGGTCTGGCCCGCCGGCATGGCACCCACCAGGGCCGGTGAGCCACGGCTTGCGGGCGCCGCCCCGGCCTTCCGCCGCCCGGACGGCCTGGGCTGGATGCTTTGGCACTGCAAGCGAGCGCACCAGGGGGCGCCGCATGCGTCCCTACAGAAGGATCCATCGTGCCGGCGCCGCCCCGGACGGGGGGGCGGGGAACGCCGGTGCTCGGCGCTGTTGCCCACCGCTGCCGGGCGTACCGGGCAGGGGTGAGGCAGGCGGCGTCCGGCAGGCGGCCCATTGCCCAGCCCGTTGGAACCGGGCGGCCCCCGTTGTCGAAGCCGAATTGCCTGGGCGTCTGCTTGGCGAATAGCCAGCGAAAGAACAATTCTCTTGACGCCACCAGCCGCCGGCGACTATTTCTGTCCTGGCTGTCCCTCACTCCTCCGTGAGGGGATCAGCTGGGCTCATGACCGAGATCCCCGGCCGATTGAGGACGTGGGTGCAGATCATGGTGGTGGCCACATGGCTATGACCAGGCAGCTCCTGCACGGTACGGATGTCGTAGCCCGCCTCCAGGAGGTGGGTGGCGAAGGAGTGGCGCAGGGTATGGCAGCTGACCCGCTTGCACAGACCCACCCGAGCAGCCGCCGCCGTCACCGCCTTTTGCACCACGGTCTCATGGAGATGGTGCCGCCGCACCGCCCCGGACCGCGGAGCCACCGCC
>JBFMBH010000065.1 GCA_040755095.1 Thermodesulfobacteriota bacterium | reverse complement strand
CTCGGTCTTTTGGCCCTGGGCGCCGTGGGGATAGTGGCCTGGCGCCAGGCCCGCCGGCAGGCCGGCGAGCCGGTGCCCTGCTTCGCTGTCCCGGACAGGGTGGCGCCGGAGGAGCCCTGACCGGGGTTCAAGCCGGCCAGCACCCTGCCGAAGGGACAGCTCTTCAGCCGGCCCGAGTTCTTCTTGTCTTCCATCTCTTGTCAAGAGGGCAGCCCCATGCAGCTGATCGTGGTTCTCGAAGCCAGCGATGAAGGCGGCTTCACCGTGCACGTCCCCTCCCTCCCCGGGTGCATCAGCGAGGGGGATACCGAGGAGGAGGCCTTGTCCAACATCCGCGAGGCGATAGCCCTCTATCTGGAGCCCGTGGATGACGAACTGGTCGCCGGTCCGCAGGCCAAGCGTGTCGAGCTGGCCCTGTGAGCAGAATTCCCAGCAGCCTGCCGTTCACTGCCGTCGTCCGCGCCCTGCAGCGGGCGGGCTGGGTGGTCGTCCGGCAGCGGGGCAGTCATATCCGCCTGCACAAGCACACCACCAGCGAGACCCTCAAGCTCACCGTCCCCGCTCACAGCCCCATCAAGCGCTCAACCCTGGCCCAGATCCTCAAGCAGGCACGCCTGACCTTGCCTGCCTTTGAGGATCTCCTGTAAGCGTGCCCGCCCTGATCGGCGCCCCATCCATCCAGCGGAACGGTCTGCGCCCATGACCTGGAGCACCGTCTGACATGCCTGCTGCCGCCAACCGCCGCCTGCTGCTCATCGGCTGGGATGCCGCCGACTGGCGGGTCATCGATCCCCTCCTGGATGCCGGCAAGATGCCGGCCCTGGAGGGCCTGATCAACCGGGGGGTGCGGGGCAACCTCGCCACCCTGGACCCGCCCATGTCCCCCATGCTGTGGACCTCCATCGCCACCGGCAAGACCGCCGACAAGCATGGCATCCTCAATTTCACCCAGCCCCGGCCGGACGGCACCGGCATCCAGCCGGTCCTGGGATCGAGCCGCAAGGCCAAGGCGGTCTGGAACATCCTCATGCAGGCAGGGCTCCGCACCCATGTCGTGGGCTGGTGGCCCAGCCATCCTGCCGAGCCCCTGCGGGGGGTCGCCGTCTCCAACTTCTTCCACAGGATCGCCGGCCCCATCGACCAGCCCTGGCCCCTGCCGCAAGGCGCCGTCCAGCCGCCGGAGCTGGCAGAGGCCTTGGGCGCCCTCCGGGTGCACCCGGAGGAGCTTTCCGGCCAGCACCTCCTGCCCTTCGTGCCCAAGGCCGCGGAGATCGACCAGGAGAAGGACCGGCGGCTGGGGGCGGTGGCCCGGATCATCGCCGAGGCCGCGTCCATCCACGCCGCCGCCACCGGCATCATGGTCGAGATCCCCTGGGACTTCATGGCCGTCTACTACGATGCCGTGGACCATTTCTGCCACGGCTTCATGCGCTACCACCCCCCGCTGCGGCCGGGTGTGGACGAGCGCTCCTTCGAGCTGTACAGCGGTGTGGTGGAGGCCGGCTACCGGCTGCATGACATGATGCTGGCCCGGCTTCTGGAGCTGGCCGGTCCCGAGACCACGGTCCTCCTCTGCTCGGACCACGGCTTCCACCCGGACCACCTGCGGCCGACCCGCATCCCCAACGAGCCGGCCGGCCCGGCATACGAGCACCGGGAGCTGGGGGTGTTGGTCATGGCCGGCCCGGGCCTCCGGGAAGACGAGCTGGTCTTCGGCTCCTCCCTCCTGGACATCGCCCCCACCATCCTCGCCCTCTTTGGCCTGCCGGTGGGCCAGGACATGGACGGCAAGGTCCTGACCCAGGCCTTCCGCGACCCGCCGGCGGTGGCCACCATCCCCTCCTGGGAGGCGGTGGCCGGCGACTGCGGCATGCGACCGGAGGCCAGCCAGGCCCTGGACCCCTGGGTAGCCGGCGAGGCCATGCGCCAGTTGGCGGACCTGGGCTATGTGGACGGGCCCGGGGAGAGCGCGGCCCGGTCCCTGGAGATCTCCCTGCGGGAGTCCCAGTACTATCTGGCCCGGGTGCACCTCAACAAGGGCCTCTACCAGGAGGCGTTGCCCATCCTGACCAGGCTTTTTGCCGACGATCCGGACGAGCTGCGCTTCGGCATCTACCAGGCCAACGCCCTCCTGGGCGCCGGCGATGCGGATGGGGCCGCGGCGGTGCACCAGCGGCTGGTCGCCGGCTGGCACCGGCTGTGGCAGAAGCGCCAGAACAAGAAGGCCGAGGAAGGGGGCGCGGCCGGCGAGCCCGGGGCCGCGCCGCCGCCGGGCGCCACCGAGCCCCCGGCGCCGCCGCCGGCTCTGGACTACCTCCGGGGCCGGATCCTCTTTGCCCAGCGCCAGCCTGAGCCTGCGGCCGCCGCCTTCCAGGCCGCCCTGGACCGGGACCCCCAGCGGCCGGAGACCCTGGTCGGCCTCGGGGATGCCCTGGTGCGGCTGGGCCGGCTGGCCGCGGCCCAGCGGGCCTATGCCCGGGCCCTGGAACGGGATCCGGACTCGGCCGCGGCCCACCAGGGCCTGGCCCGGCTGCACTTAAGGGCCCGGCGGCCGGAAGAGGCGGCCACGGCGGCCCTGGAATCGGTGGGCCTGTTGCACCACAACCCCCTGGCCCATTTTCTCCTGGGCCAGGCCCTCGTGCGCCTGGGCCGCCATGCCGAGGCTGCGGCCGCCTTCCGGGTGGCGGTCCGGCAGGCGCCCCGCCTGATCGGCGCCCACCGCCGCCTGGTGGATCTTTACACCCGGCACCTCAACGCGCCCCTGGAGGCGGCCCGCCACCTGACCCTCATCGACGAGGCCATCCGGGCCCGGCGGCGGGAGCGGCGCCAGGCCCAGGCCCGAGTCCGCCGGCCGGAGCGCCCGGCCTATCCGGCCCCCGCCCCGCTCCCGCCGCTGGCTGCCGGCCGCGAGGTCATCACCATCGTTTCCGGCCTGCCCCGCTCTGGCACCTCGATGATGATGCAGATGCTGGCCGCCGGCGGCCTGGCACCGCTCACCGATGGCCAGCGGCCGGCGGACGACCACAACGCCCGGGGCTACTTCGAATTCGCCCCGGCCGCCCGCCTGGCCCGGGATGCCAGCTGGCTGCCCCAGGCCCAGGGCCGGGCGGTGAAGATCGTCGCCCAGCTCCTGCCGTTCCTGCCGGAAGGCCCCGCCTACCGGGTGATCTTCATGGAGCGGGGCAGCGAAGAGGTCCTGGCATCCCAGGCCCGGCTGCTGGCGGACCAGGGCCGCAAAGGGGCCAGACTGGCGCCGGCCGAGCTGGCCGCCGCCTTTGGCCAGCAGGTGGCCCAGGTGCAGGCCACCCTGACCGGCCGGGGTATCCCCTGGCTGCCGGTCTCCTTCCAGGACACCCTGGCTCAGCCCGCCGCCACCGCCGCCGCGGTGAATGCCTTCCTGGGCCGCAGCCTCGACGAAGCCGCCATGGCCGCCGCCGTGGCACCAGAGCTCAGCCGCGCCCGTACGCCCGGCGCCGCCGTCCCATGACTCCCATGACTCCCATAGCTCCCATGGCTCTCATGGCTCTCATGGCTCTCATGGCTCTCATGGCTCTCAATGGGAGCATGGGAATCGAAGCAACCCCCGAGGAGCCATAGCCGGCTCCGGGTCTGGATATTCGACAAGGTCGACGCCAGGCTGGATGCGATGGTCCTGCAAGCGGGCGCACAGAGGGCGACGCATGCGTCGCCCCTACGGGAGGATCCATCGGACGCACGTCGCCACCGATCGGGGGCCTGCCAACGCTGGTGTCCGGCGCTGCTCCCCACCGCTGCGAGGCACCAGGCGACGCATGCGTCGCCCTGCGGGCGGCCCATCGCCCACCCCGTTGGCGCCTGGCGGCCCACGTTGTCGAAGCCGAATTGACTGGGCCTCTTGCCTATCGAATATCCAGTCCGGCGCTTGGCTCTTGACAACGCCCCCCGAATCAACCATATATAGGGCCTCTTTGCCGGACCCCATGGCGATGTAGCTCAGTTGGTGAGAGCACGCGGCTCATATCCGCGGTGTCCGGGGTTCAAGTCCCTGCATCGCCACCAAAATAAACAGCCGAGGCCGCAACCCCTCTTGAGGGGGTTGCGGCCTCGGCTGTTTTCAGAGGTGGTGACCGGGAACAGCGCGAGGTCAGTACTCCTCTTCCTCCTCGTCCTCCAGCCCCTCCTCCTCGGCGACGACCACCTCGCCGAAGCCGCCCTCGTCCAGATCCTCGTCGCCCTCCTCCGCTCCCGCGGCTTCGGTCTCTTCCGGCTCGACCTCCTCCAGCTCATCGGCCTTCTTGACCACCTTGGTGACCTTGGAGGGCGGCAGAACAATCTCGGTAATCCGGTCCACTTCCAGACGCACGTCCGGATCCCGCAGGCAGACCTGGCAGCTGCGGATGTGCTTTTCGATGAACTCCACCATGCGGGCCGGTGCCAGGGCCTCGTCCTGAACCTGGAGATACCAGGACTTGACCAAGCTCTTCAGCCGATTGCAGTCCATAAAGTCAGTCACGCTCCCTTGTCAGGCTGGTAAGACGCCCCGGAGAAGGCCAGGGGCGCGAGAAAATGGTTGTGCTCCGGGATTGTAGCCCGTAGAATCCGTCCTTGGAAGTGGAAAGGGCACTGGTGGCCCTCCCGGACTTCAAATCCGGTGCACCGGGTGAAAAGCTCGGTGGGTGGGTTCGATTCCCATGCACTTCCGCCATCCTGCCTTGCCGAGCCGGGTGCGCCGGGTCTTGCCACCCGCCAGCCGGCTTTGCCGTTGTGCCCCCTCCCCTCCCCGGCCCGATCAGACGGCGTGCGCCGCCAGCAAGGGGTGACCCATGGCCGCCCGCTGCTGGACGTAGAGCTCGGCGGCCCGCCGGGCCAGGTTGCGGATCCGGGCAATGTAGCGGGTGCGCTCGGCGACGCTGATCGCCTTGCGGGCGTCCAGCAGGTTGAAGGTGTGGGAGCACTTGAGACAGTAATCGTAGCCGGGCAGGATCAGGCCGGCCTCGAACAGCCTCCCGGCCTCGGCCTCGAAGCCGTTGAACAGCCCGACCAGAAGATCGACGTTGGCCTCCTCGAAGTTGAAGGCCGAGAACTCCCGCTCCCCCTGGTGGTGGACATCACCATAGCGGACGCCCCTGGTCCACTGGATCTGGTAGACCGAGTCCACCCCCTGGAGATACATGGCGATCCGCTCCAGGCCGTAGGTGATCTCGGCGGTGACCGGCGCAAGCTCGATGGAGCCGGCCAGCTGGAAATAGGTGAACTGGGTGATCTCCATGCCGTCCAGCCACACCTCCCAGCCCAGGCCCGCTGCCCCCAGGGTCGGGGACTCCCAGTCGTCCTCCACGAAACGGATATCGTGCTCCAGAAGGTCCAGGCCGAAGGCCCTGAGGCTTTCCAGGTAGCGGTCGACGATGTCCTGGGGCGACGGCTTCATGACCACCTGGTACTGATAATAGTGCTGCAGCCGGTTGGGGTTCTCGCCGTAGCGGCCATCGGTGGGCCGCCGGGACGGCTGGACATAGGCCGCGCTCCACGGCTCCGGCCCCAGAGAGCGCAGGAGGGTGGCCGGATGGAAGGTGCCGGCCCCGACCTCCATGTCGTAAGGCTGCATGATGACACAGCCCTGCGCGGCCCAGAATCGGCTCAATTCCAGGATGATGTCTTGGAAATACATGGGTATCCTTTGCCGGGTCGGTCCGGGCCATCCCGGCCAGATGATGACAATGCCGGCGGTCGCTGCACGGGCCCGCTCGGCCAGCACGGCCCTCTGGCCGCGGATAATCGCTCCTTCTTACAATGTTTCAGCCCAATGTGCCAGCACAAGTTGCAGGGCCAGAGCCGGCGGCCATGAGCCACGGCTGCCTGCAGCAACGCCTGTCGGATGGCTTGTTGCACCTGGCTTTTGACAGCCTTTGCCTGCCCGGTTTCCGGCATGGGGTCTTCGGCCGGCCGGGCGGCGTCAGCCCCCATCCCTGGCGCTCGTTGAACGTCGGCCTCGGGGTGGGCGACCGGCCGGAGAACGTTGCCGCCAACCGCCAGCGGCTCAAGGAGGCCCTGGGCCTGCCTCGTCTGGTCTCCCTGGGCCAGGTGCACGGCGCCGGGGTGCTGGTGCTCCGGCAGGCGCCGGACGACGACCGGGAGATCCCGGGCTTCGATGCCCTGGTCACGGACCTCGCCGGGGTGGGGATCATGATCCAGGGTGCCGACTGCCAGGCGGTCTTTCTTCTGGACCCGGTGCGGCAGGCGGTCGGCCTGGCCCATGCCGGCTGGCGGGGCTCGGTGGCCGGCATCCTGCCGGCAACGGTGGCCGCCATGGTCGAGGCCTTCGGCAGCCGGCCGGCGGATCTCCTGGCCGCCATCGGCCCGTCGCTGGGTCCCTGCTGTGCCGAATTCCGGGGCTTTCGGGACGAGCTGCCGGCCAGCTTCTGGCCGTATCGGCTGGACGGCGACCGCTTCGACTTCTGGGCGATCAGCGCCGGCCAGCTTACGGCCTGCGGGCTGGCGCCGTCACGGATCGCCTGCGCCGGGGTCTGCACGGTGTGCGACCAGGACTTTTTTTCCTTTCGCCGGGACCGGCAGACCGGCCGTTGCGCCGCGGTGGTGGGCCGGTGCTGAGCCCGAGCCCCCGCGCCGTCGCCCTGGCGGTGCTCCGGGAATGGGGCCGCCGGCCGGCGGATCTGGACCGGATCATCGACCGCCATCTTGGCCGGGCCGGCAGCCTGGCCGACCGGGACCGGCGCCTGGCCTTCGGCCTGGCCAGCGGCGCGGTCCAGCGCCAGGGCTACCTGGACTGGCTGGCGGCCCGCTTCTGCCGCCGGCCCCTGCCCCGCCTCGACCCTCTGGCCTTGGCCGCCCTCCGCCTGGGCCTCTTCCAGCTCCTGTTCCTCGATCGGGTGCCGGCCTTTGCCGCGGTGCACGAGACGGTGGCGGCCGCCAAGGCCCTGGGCCTGGCTGACCGCACCGCCGGCTTCGTCAACGCGGTGCTGCGGCAGGTCGATCGCCAGCGCCCCCTTCTGCCAGAGCCGGCCGCCAGTCTGCCGGCCACCGAGGCCCTGGCGGTGGCCGCAAGCCTGCCCGCCTGGCTGGTGGCCCGCTGGCATCGCGCCCTGGGACCAGAGGCCGCTGCCAGCCGCTGCCAGGCCGCCAACCAGCCGGCGCCGCTCGTCCTGCGGGCCAACCGCAGGCGTGGCGATGCCGGCCGGCTGCTGGCCAGCCTCGCTGCCGCCGGCCTCGCTGCCGCGCCGGGCCGCTTTGCCCCCCAGGCGGTGCGCCTGCCGGCCGACGCCGGGCCGGTGCCGGAGCTGCCCGGCTACAGCCAGGGACTGTTCCAGGTCCAGGACGAGGCGGCCCAGCTGGTGCCGCTGCTCCTGGGGCCGGTGCCCGGAGGCTCTTTCCTGGATGCCTGCGCCGGCCTGGGCGGCAAGACCACCCAGCTGGCCGAGCTGGCTGGGCCGGCCGGCCGGATCGTCGCGGTGGAGCCAGAGCCGGCCCGGCGGCGGCTCCTGGCCGAAAATCTCGGCCGCCTGGGCCTGACGGCCGAGGTGGAGATCCGGGCGGGACGGCTGGAGGAGCAGGCCCGCACCCTCCCCCAGGGAGGCTTTCAGGGGGTGCTGCTCGACGCCCCCTGCTCCGGCACCGGGGTCTTGCGGCGCCATCCGGATCTGCGCTGGCGCCGGCAGCCGGAGGATCTGGCCCGCTACCAGGCTAAGCAGCTGGCGCTTCTGGAAGCGGCCGGCCCGCTGGTCGCGGAGGGTGGGGTCCTGGTCTACGCCACCTGCTCCCACGAGCCCGAGGAGAACGAGGAGGTGCTGGCCGCCTTTTTGGCCCGGCACCCCGGCTTCCGGCAGGATGATCCCCGGCCCTGGCTGCCGGCGCCGGCCCGCGAGCTGGTGGATGGCCAGGGCCTTTTGCGCACCGAGCCAGCCCGCCACGACACCGACGGCTTCTTCGCCGCCCGCCTGGCGCGCAAGGGTTGATGGAGAGCCATGGAGCCCAGCGCGATCCGCATCCAGGGCGCCCGGATGCACAATCTCAAGAACATCAGTGTCGATCTGCCCCGGAATGCCCTGGTGGTCCTCACCGGCCTGTCCGGGTCCGGCAAATCGACCCTGGCCTTCGACACCCTCTATGCCGAGGGCCAGCGCCGCTACGTGGAATCCCTGTCCACCTACGCCCGCCAGTTCCTGGAGCAGATGGCCAAGCCGGACGTGGACAGCATCGAAGGGCTGTCGCCGGCGGTGGCCATCGAGCAGCGTAACGCCAGCCACAATCCCCGCTCCACCGTGGGCACCGTCACCGAGATCTACGACTACCTGCGCCTCCTGTTCGCCCGGGTCGGCCGGCCCCATTGCCCCAGCTGCGGCCGGCCCATCGCGGCCCAGAGCATCGAGGCCATGACCGACAGCCTGCTGGCCCGGCCGGCGGGCACCAAGGTGGTGCTCCTGGCGCCGCTGGTGGACGGCAAGAAGGGCGAGCACCTGGAGCTCTTCGCCCGGCTGCGGCGGGAAGGCTTTGTCCGGGCCCGGGTGGACGGCAGCATCCGGGCCCTGGAGGAGGAGATCCGCCTGGAGAAGAACCGGCGTCACCGCATCGAGGCGGTGGTGGATCGGCTGGTGCTCCGGCCGGACATGGCCCGCCGTCTGGGGGACTCGGTGGCCACCGCAGTGCACCTGTCCGGGGGCTTTCTTCTGGCCCTCTTCCCGGACAGCGATGAGGAGCAGCTCTTCTCGGAGCACGCGGCCTGCAAGGTCTGCGGCACCAGCCTGCCGGAGCTCTCCCCCCAGCTGTTCTCCTTCAACAGCCCCAAGGGGGCCTGTGCCGAGTGCAGCGGCCTGGGCGCCAAGCGCTTCTTCGACCCGGCCCGGGTGGTGCCGGATCCCACCTTGAGCCTGCGCGCCGGGGCCCTGGCGCCCTGGCGCCTGCGGGACGACGGCACCTTCACCGGCCAGATCCTGGCCGCCCTGGCCCGTCATTACCGCTTTTCCCTGGACACCCCCTGGCGCAAGCTTGCCGACCGGGCCCGGGAGGTGATCCTGGCCGGCAGCGGCGGCGAGCCGGTACCCACTGTCTACCAGCGGGAAGGCCGCCGGGTCGAGATGAGCGTGCCCTTCGAGGGCGTCATCCCCAACCTGGAGCGCCGCCTGCGGGAGACCGCCTCGCCGGTGATCCGCGAGGAGCTGGGCCGCTTCCTGACCGAGCAGCCCTGCCCGAGCTGCCAGGGCGCCCGGCTGCGGCCGGAGGCCCTGGCGGTCAAGGTGGGCGACTTGACCATCCAGGGCCTGGTGGGCCTGGACATCGCCAGCCTGCTGGCCCTCCTGCCGGGCCTGCCCTTCACCCCCCAGGAGCGGCCGGTGGCCGAGCGGGTGCTAAAAGAGATCCGCGACCGCCTCACCTTCCTGGCCGATGTCGGGCTCACCTACCTGACCCTGGAGCGGACGGCCGGCAGCCTGTCCGGCGGTGAGGCCCAGCGCATCCGCCTGGCCACCCAGATCGGCACCCGCCTGGCCGGGGTGCTCTACGTCCTGGACGAGCCTTCCATCGGCCTGCACCAGCGGGACAACGAGCGCCTGATCCAGACCCTCCTGCGGCTCCGGGATCTGGGCAACACGGTGGTGGTGGTGGAGCACGATGCCGACACCATCCTGGCGGCGGATCATGTCCTGGACATGGGGCCCGGCGCCGGTCTCCACGGCGGGGCGGTGGTCTACAACGGTGGCGTGCCCGGCCTTCTTGCCGAGCCGCGCTCCCTCACCGGCGCCTACCTCTCCGGCCGGCTGGCCATCCCGGTGCCGCCCCGCCGCCGGCCCCCGGGCAAGAAATGGCTGGCCGTGCAAGGGGCGCGGGCGAACAACCTCAAGGGGATCACCGCCCGCTTCCCGGTCGGCCTCATGACCGCGGTCACCGGGGTCTCCGGCTCCGGCAAGAGCTCTTTGGTCCTGGACACCCTCTTCCGGCACGCCATGAACGAGCTGCACGGCGGCAAGGAGCAGGCCGGCGCCGCCGACCGCGTCACCGGGCTGTCTGCGGTGGACAAGGTCATCGACATCGACCAGAGCCCCATCGGCCGGACGCCGCGCTCCAACCCCGCCACCTACACCGGGGTCCTGACCCCGATCCGGGAGCTCTTTGCCCAGCTGCCCGAGGCCCGGGCCCGGGGCTACAAGGCCGGCCGCTTCTCCTTCAACCTCAAGGGCGGCCGCTGCGAGGCCTGCGAGGGGGCCGGCGTCATCGAGATCGCCATGCATTTCCTGCCGGACATGCACGTCACCTGCGAGACCTGCCAGGGCCGCCGCTACAACCGGGAGACCCTGGAGATCACCTACCGGGGCCGCTCCATCGCCGATGTCCTGGCCCTGTCCGTGGAAGAGGCCCACGCCTTCTTCGCCAACGTGCCAGCAGTGGCCGGCCGTCTGGGGGCCCTGGCCGAGGTCGGTCTGGGCTACATCAGCCTCGGCCAGCCCTCCACCACACTCTCCGGCGGCGAGGCCCAGCGGATCAAGCTCACCCGGGAGCTGGCCCGCCGGGATACCGGCCGCACCCTTTACATCCTGGACGAGCCCACCACCGGCCTGCACCCGGCGGACATCCGCCAGCTGCTGGCCGTCCTGGACCGGCTGGTTGCGGCCGGCAACACGGTGGTGATCATCGAGCACAACCTGGATGTGGTGAAGACCGCCGACTGGGTGATCGACCTGGGCCCCGAAGGCGGACAGGCCGGAGGCGAGATCATCGCCTGCGGCACGCCGGAGGCGGTGGCCGCGCATCCGACCTCGGCCACCGGCCGCTACCTGCAGCCGGTGCTGGGGCTGGTGCCATCCCCGGCCCGGTAGCCAAGCCGCCGCGGCCGGGGACGAAAACCCCTTGAGAAAAGCGGCAGCCGTCGCTAAGTTGAGCGGCGAAGCCAGGCCAGCCAACGAGCGGCCTTTCCTGTCCATCCACCGTGAGGAGCCCCATGAAGAAGATCGAGGCGATCATCAAACCGTTCAAGCTGGACGACGTCAAGGAGGCCCTGAACACCATCGGCGTCAAGGGTATGACCGTCTCCGAGGTCAAGGGCTACGGCCGCCAGAAAGGGCACAAGGAGATCTACCGGGGGGCGGAGTACGTGGTGGATTTCATCCCCAAGGTCAAGATCGAGATCGTGGTCGAGGCGGAGCGGGTGGGCGAGGTGGTGGACACCATCCGCGCGGCGGCCAAGACCGACAAGATCGGCGACGGCAAGATCTTCGTGCTGCCGGTGGAAGAGGTGGTGCGGGTGCGGACCGGCGAACGGGGGCGGGAGGCGATCTAGGGCCGACTCAGGCGCTGTCGGCGATCTGCAGGAGGGAGATGAACAGCTCCACCACCCCCCGGTCAAACTGGGTGCCGGAGCAGGCGCGCAGCTCGTGAAAGGCCGCCGGGCGGCCCATGTTGACCTTGTAGCTGCGCTTGGAGGTCATGGCGTCGAAGCTGTCCGCCACGATGACGATGCGGGTCAGAAGATCGAGATCGTTGCCGGACAGGCCATCCGGGTAGCCTTTGCCGTCCAGGCGCTCGTGGTGGTGGCGGATGACGGTCCGCTCCCGCTCCAGGAAGGTCAGGGGCCGGATGATGCTTTCCCCGACCACCGGATGCTTCTTGACCAGGAGCCATTCCTCGGGGGTCAGGGGCCCGGGCTTCTGGATGCAGCTGACGTCGATGACCAGCTTGCCGATGTCGTGGAGCTCGCAGGCCCGCTCGAGCACCGTCATGTCCTCGTCCGGCAGGCGCATGGCCCGGCCGATCATGAGGGCATACTCGGTGACCCGGGTGGTGTGGCCGGCCGTGTACTCGTCCTTGGCTTCCAGGGCCGCCTGCAGGGAGAGGATGGTGCTGACCGTGGAGATCTCCAGGTTGCGGCTGTACTGGCGGAGGAGATCATTCTTCTCGGCCAGCTCCCGGGTCTTGGCCAGCACCTCCTTCTCCAGGGTCACCTTGTAGAGCTTCTCCTGGAGGACATAGCTGCGCTTCTCGATGGCCCGCTGGATCTTGACGTTGAACAGATCGAGATCCTCGATGGGCTTGGAGATGAAGTCGTAGGCCCCCAGGTTGATGGCCTTGACCGCATACTCCATGGAGCCGGCGCCGGTGAGGAACAGGACCGGCACCTCGTCGGTCTGGCGGCGGATCGCCTTCATGGTCTCGAAGCCGTCCATACCCGGCATGTTGATGTCCAGGATGATGGCCGCCAGGTGGCTGAAGTCCCGGTTGTTGTCCAGGTAGTCCACCACCCCCTGGCCGCCCGGGAAGGCGACGACCTCGTGGCCGAACATCTCCAGGATGCGGGTCACCGCGTCCCGGATCAGCCCATCGTCGTCGGCGATAAGGATCTTGGAGCTCACCTTGATTCCCCCTTGCGAGTCACGGCCGGTCAAGACCCGGCCGGGGATGCGAAACGCCAGAACGGCTGCAAAGCCGCCTTCACCCGCTCGATGACGGCTGGGGGCGGCGCGGCCGCCACCGCTGGCAGCGGCTCGTTGTCCAGGCCGCACAGCTCGGCCAGCACCGCCGCCACCCCATCCCGCAGGCCATCCAGACCGTACCCCCCCTCCAAGGCCAGGACCAGCCGCCCGCCCGCCACCTCGGCCGCCAGCTCCACCAGGAGCCGGGTCATGAGCCGGTAGCCTGCCGGTGTGACCCGCATGGCCCCCAAGGGGTCATGGAGGCAGATGTCGAAGCCCGCCGAGACGATGATCATCTCCGGCCGATACTGGCGGGCTACCGGCACCAGGAGCTCGGTGAGGATGGTGGCGAAGGCCGCATCCCCCTGGCCACCGGGCAAGGGCACGTTCACGGTGAAGCCCCGGCCGGCGCCGGCCCCCAGCTCCTCCACTGCCCCGCTGCCGGGATAGTACGGATACTGGTGGGTGGAAAAATACAGGACCTGATCGGTGCCGTAGAAGGAGCGCTGGGTGCCGTTGCCGTGATGGAGGTCCCAGTCCAGGATGAGGACCCGGGACAGGCCCAGCTCGGCCAGGGCCGCGTGGGCGGCGATGGCGACGTTGTTGAACAGGCAGAAGCCCATGGCCCGCTCCGGCTCGGCATGGTGACCCGGTGGCCGCACCAGGGCAAAGGCATTGTCGAATTCCCCGGCCGCCACCCGGTGCACCGCATCGGTGACCGCACCGGCCGCCATGAACGCTGCCTGGCAGGAGCGCTCCGAGGTCTGGGTATCCGGGTCCAGGATGTCCCAGGCGCGGCCCGCTGTGGCCTCGATGCGGCGGATATGGGCCTCGCTGTGGTTGCGGGCCACCACCGTCCGCGCCGCTGCCGGCACCGCCGGGAAGACCAGTTGGCCAGCCAGGGGCGAGGTGGCCAGCCAATCGTAGATCACCGCCAGCCGCGCCGGCGACTCCACATGGCCAGGTCCAGGCTCGTGCTCCAGAAAGATGGGATCCTTGTAGACCGCGGTTCGACGCATGGGCTGGGCGCAAGATACCCGGTGAATGCTTGGACGGCGTGCGGCCTGGGCGGGAGGGCCGAAGCCAGATTGTAGTATAGCCCAGGGAAAAATCCAGACGCAATGCGCAGGGTGCGGCCCCGCCAAGGGGTCAGGGGAGGCCGCCCAGAAGCCTGGTCTCGGTGACCACGTAATCCAGCCGGCGATCGTGGGGCAGCAGGGGCACCTGGGCCACCACCTGGAGCTCGAAGGCCAGGCCGACGGTCGTCGCCCGCGGGCAGTCCCGGGCCAGGAAGCGGTCGTAGAAGCCGCCGCCATAGCCCAGGCGCCCCCCGGCCGGATCGAAAACGCTGCCGGGCACGAGCACGAGGTCGATCCCCCCCGGGTCCAGGACCGGGGTCCGCTCCGGCACCGGCTCCCCAATGCCGTAGGCGCCGGGGGCCAGGTCGGTCTCCGGCGTGGCAAGGCGATGGGGGACCAGCCTCCGGGCGGCGATGAGCGTGCGGGGCACGGCCACCGTCCGGCCGGCGGCCAAAAGGGCGGCGATCAGGGGCAACGTCGCCACCTCGCTGCGGAAGGCGACGTAGGCCATGATCGTCCTGGCCGCGGCCAGCAGCGGGCTGGCGAGCAAATGCTCGGCGATGAGCTGGCTCTTCTCCTGGCGCGCCGCCGCGGGCAGGGCGTCCCGGGCGGCCAGGACCCGGCGCCGCAGGGCCGCCCGGCGGTCTTCCTGCTGGTCAGATGGTGCTGCCATCATCCTCCGGTCCTGCCGGCGGTGCCGGCCGGAAGCCAACCGGGCCGCGACGCCGGCCCGGGGCTTGCGCCAAGCCCCACCAGTGGGCTACACTCCGGGGCGGCGTCCGTCCTGGCAACGGTCCCATCGAGCCCATCCCCTCCTTCCATCCCTGGTGCGCCCATGCTGGAGCTGAAGTTCATTCGCGACCATCTGGACCTGGTGCAAGAGAAGCTGGCCCTGCGGGGCATGGCCACCCGCGTCGAGGAATTCGCGGCCGTGGACGGCCGGCGCCGCGCCCTGCTGGCCGAGGCGGAGGCCTTGCGCGGCCGCCGCAACCAGGTCTCGGAGGAGATCGCCGCTGCCAAGCGGCGGGGCGAAGACGCCGCAGCGCGCATTGCCGAGATGCGGGGGGCCAGCGACCGGATCAAGGCCCTGGATGCCGAGCTGGCGGGCATCGAGGCGGAGCTGTCCGGCATCGTCATGTATCTGCCCAACCTGCCCCACGACACGGTGCCACCCGGCCGGGACGAGAACGACAACGTCGAGATCCGGCGCTGGGGGACGCCGCCGGAATTCCCGTTCCCCCCCAAGCCCCACTGGGAGATCGGCGCTGATCTCGGCATCCTGGACTTCGAGCGGGCGGCCAAGCTGTCCGGCTCCCGCTTTGCGGTATTGACCGGCCTGGCGGCCCGGCTGGAGCGGGCCCTCATCAACTTCATGCTGGACTTGCACATCGGCCGCCACGGCTACCTGGAGGTGCTGCCCCCCTTCCTGGTCAATGCCGCCACCATGACCGCCACCGGCCAGCTGCCCAAGTTCGCCGGCGATCTCTTCCGGATCGCCGACTGGGATCTCTACCTCATTCCCACCGCCGAGGTGCCGGTGACCAACCTGCACCGGGACGAGACCCTGGCCGCCGCCGAGCTGCCCAGGAAGTACGTGGCCTATACCCCCTGCTTCCGCTCCGAGGCCGGCTCCCACGGCAAGGACACCCGGGGGCTCATCCGCCAGCACCAGTTCGACAAGGTGGAGCTGGTCTGGCTTGTTTCCCCGGAGGAGTCCTACCAGCGCCTGGAAGAGCTCCTGGACGACGCCTGCGAGGTGCTCAAGCTCCTGGGCCTGCCCTACCGGGTGATCTGCCTGTGCACCGGGGATCTGGGCTTTTCCGCGGCCAAGACCTACGACATCGAGGTCTGGATGCCCGCCCAGGGCCGCTACCGGGAGATCTCCTCCTGCTCCAACTTCGAATCCTTCCAGGCCCGCCGGGGCGGCATCCGCTTCCGGCCGGAAGGCCAGACGAAAAGCCGCCTGGTCCACACCCTGAACGGCAGCGGCCTGGCGGTGGGCCGAACCCTCGCCGCCATCCTGGAGAATGGCCAGCAGGCGGACGGCACGGTACGGCTGCCGGAGGTGCTGGCCCCCTACCTGGCCAACCCCTTCGCCCGCTAGCGGGGTGCCCCAGGCAAGACCGGCGCCGCCGTGGTCAACGGCGCGGCCCTGGCCCTCATTGCCATGACTCCCATCTCTCCCCTCTGCCGGCACCCCCCGGGGCCTTACGCCCGGGGCGGCTGGTCCTCCAGGCCCAGCGCGATGAGCCGGTCCAGGAGGGCGGGGAAGGGCAGGCCGACGGCCGCGGCGGCCTGGGGCAGGAGACTGGTCGGCGTCATGCCGGGGATGGTGTTGGTCTCAAGCACGACAAGCTCGTCGCCGCGGACGATCATGTCGGTGCGGCTGTAGCCTCGCAGGTGCAGAGCCCGGTGGGCGGCGAGGGCCGAGGCCTGGGCCCGGCGGGTCAGATCCGGCGGCAGCTCCGCCGGGCAGATCTCCCGGGAGGCGCCGGGCTGGTATTTGGCCTCATAGTCGAAGAAGGCGAAGCCATCCCCGGGGATGATCTCGACGATGGGCAGGGCCAGCAGCTCGTCGTTGCCCAGGACGCCGCCGGTGATCTCCCGGCCCGGGATGAAGGCCTCCACCAGCACCTCCCGGTCCAGGGCCCAGGCCTTCTCCAGAGCGGGCAGCAGCTCCTGTGCCTGGCCCACCCGGCTCATGCCGAGGCTCGAGCCCTGACGGGCCGGCTTGACGAAAAGGGGCAGGCCCAGGGCAGCCACCAGTGCCGCCGGATCGACCGACTGGCCCCGGCACAGGAGCCGGCCCGCCGGGACGGCCAGACCGGCCTGCCGGTAGAGGAGCTTGGCCAGACCCTTGTGCATGGCCAAGGCGCTGCCCAGAACCCCGGCCCCCTGATACGGGATGCCCAGAAGGTCCAGGAAGCCCTGCATGGTGCCGTCCTCCCCCAGGGGGCCATGGAGGAGGATGAAGGCGAAGTCGATCTCGCCGGCCTCGGCAGCCAGCCGGGGCAGATCGCAGGCCGGATCATAGCGCCGCACCGCGTAGCGGGCCGGATCGAGGCTCTGCTCCACCCCGGCCGCCCCCTTCAATGACACCTCCCGCTCGCCGGAGGTGCCGCCGGCAATGAGGGCCACCCGCAGTCGCTGTCGGGTCATGGCAAGCTCCACTTCGGTTTCCGGGCGGCCTCGTTGCCGTCCACCCGGGCCACAACGGTCCACCACTCGATCGGGTAATGATACTGACTGGGCCGGCGCCGGCAACGGCTTTTTCGCCGGCCCACGGTCCGGGCCGCCGGCCCCGGCTTCTTGACCAGCGCCATGTCTCTTTCGCCATCCATCCTGGCGCGGCTGCGCGCCATCGTCGGCGCCCCGCACCTGAGCGTCGCTCCGGAGGACCTTCTCACCTACGCGTACGACGGCAGCCGGCTGGAGTATCCGCCGGACGCGGTGGCCTTCCCGGCCGATACGGCCCAGGTGGCGGCCATCGTGGCCCTCGCCCACCAGGAAGGTCTGCCGGTGGTGCCCCGGGGTGCCGGCACCGGCATGACCGGTGGCGCCCTGCCCGTGGCCGGCGGTCTGGTCCTAGCCATGAGCCGCCTGAACCGCATCCTGGAGATCGACACCGACAACGGGGTGGCGGTGGTGGAGCCCGGGGTGATCACCGGTGACCTGGCCCGGGCGGTGGAGGCCCGGGGGCTCTTCTACCCGCCGGACCCGGCCAGCAGCGATTTCTGTACCATCGGCGGCAATGTGGCCGAGTGCGCTGGCGGGCCACGGGCGGTCAAGTACGGCGTGACCCGGGACTATGTCCTGGGCCTCACCGTGGTCCTGCCGGACGGCCGGATTCTTCCGACCGGCGTGCGCACCGCCAAGGGGGTGGTGGGCTATGACCTCACCCGCCTCTTCGTGGGCTCGGAGGGCACCCTGGGCGTGATCACTCGCATCATCCTGCGCCTGATCTCCCGGCCAGCCGGCCGGGAGACCTTCCTCGTCCTGGGCCAGGACCTGGCCGCCACCACCCGGCTGGTGGCCGGCATTCTGAACGCCGGCATCCTGCCCTGCGCCCTGGAGTACCTGGACCAGGCCTGTGTGGCGCTGGTGGCACCTGCCATGCCGGAGCCCCTGCCGGCAGCGACCACCGCCCTCCTCCTCGTTGAGCTGGACGGCGAGCCGGCAGCCGTGGACGCCGAGGCCAGGCACCTGAGCGCGCTTCTGGCCAGCGCCCCCGGCCTGCTGGGCTTCCGGCGGGCCGGCGACCGCACCGAGGCCCGCGCCCTGTGGCAGGCCCGGCGGGAGATCTCACCGGCCGCCTTCCGGCTGCGGCCGGACAAGCTCTCCGAGGATGTGGTGGTGCCCCGCAGCCGCATCCCGGACCTGGTCCTTTTCGCCCAGGCCCTGGGCCGGGAGCTGGACCTGGCCATCCTCACCTTCGGGCATGCCGGCGACGGCAACATCCATGTCAACATCATGGTGGACCGCCAGGACCCGGCGGAGCTGAACCGGGCCGAGGCGGCCAAGAAACGGCTCTTCACCCAGGTCCTGGCCCTGGGCGGCACCCTGTCCGGGGAGCACGGGGTAGGAATCACCAAGGCCGCCTCCATCGGACAGGAGCTGGATCCGGTGTCTTTATCGGTGATGCAGGCCATCAAATCCTTGCTCGACCCCCGAGACATCCTGAACCCCGGCAAGATCTTCCCGGGGTCCGGACCGGCGGGCGGCCGCCATGGCGGGCTGGCGGCCAGAAAATCCCCTTGACAGGCCGGCGGGCCATCCAGTATCCTTCGAGGTGATGCGTGATCGATACGCATTGTTCTGAAGCATCCTGCCTCTTCCCCGGACAGAGTCAGCTTTTCCAGATACCGCGACATCCTGCACGCAGGCGACCCCCTGAAGCGACATAGCCTGTCCTGCCCGTTCCCAGGTGAAGGATGGCCACTGCCGGTCATCCCAGCCGATCAAGGCGAGGCCTCCGGCTTGAGCCGGGCTGTCCGCCAAGGGCTGTCATGATGCCCCGGGCCTTCAACCGCTGCAGGTAACAGACAGGCCCACACGTTTTCTCCTTGGCTCCGCCGGAACCAGCCCCCCAGGGCGTGAACCTGGTGGCCGCCGGCTTTCAACTGCCATTTCCAAACACGGCCGCACCGCTCGCACAACGCCACGCATCGTCCCGTTACCAGCCGCCTGCCCCTGGTCGCTTCGGCCGGTCCTGCCCGGACCGACTGCCGGGCGTGCCAGCGGCCCGCTGGCCAGGCGCCAAGGCCTTTCGCCGGAGTCCGCTCTTCTGACCGGACCGGCATCACGTTCACCGACCTGCCCCCCAGCCCTGGGGCCGCGGGTCCCAGGACCTTATCGAGGACAGGAGACAGAGGGTTTTCGATGGATCTCGCCGAACTCAAAGAGAAGAAGATCAACGAGCTCACCAGATTGGCCAAGGAATACCGGGTGGAGGGCTTCAGCTCCATGCGCAAGCAGGAGCTCATCTTCGCCATCCTCCAGGCCCAGACCGAAAAGAACGGTCTGGTCTACGGCAGCGGTGTGCTCGAGATCCTGCCCGACGGCTTCGGCTTCTTGCGGGCGCCGGACTACAACTACCTGCCCGGGCCGGACGACATCTACGTGTCGCCTTCCCAGATCCGGCGCCTCAACCTGCGCACCGGCGATACCATCGAGGGCCAGATCCGGCCTCCCAAGGAGGGAGAGCGCTACTTCGCCCTGCTCAAGGTGGAGGCGGTCAACTTCGGACCATCGGAGGTGGCCCGGGACAAGATCCTGTTCGACAACCTCACCCCCCTCTACCCTGAATCCCGCATCGTGCTGGAGCACGCCCACGACAACTACTCCATGCGGATCATGGACATGCTGGCGCCGATCGGCAAGGGGCAGCGGGGACTCATCGTCGCCCCACCCCGCACCGGCAAGACCGTGCTCCTGCAGAACATCGCCAACAGCGTCACCCACAACCACAAAGAGATCGTGCTCATCGTCCTCCTCATCGACGAGCGTCCCGAGGAGGTGACGGACATGGCCAGGAACGTGGACGCCGAGGTGATCAGCTCCACCTTCGACGAGCCGCCCCAGCGCCACATCCAGGTGGCGGAGATGGTGATCGAGAAGGCGAAACGGCTGGTGGAGCATAAACGGGACGTGGTCATCCTCCTCGACAGCATCACCCGCCTGGCCCGGGCCTACAACACCGTGCAGCCGCCTTCCGGCAAGATCCTGTCCGGCGGCGTCGACTCCAATGCCCTGCATCGGCCGAAGCGCTTCTTCGGCGCGGCCCGCAACATCGAGGAAGGGGGGAGCCTCACCATCATCGCCACCGCCCTCATCGAGACCGGCAGCCGCATGGACGAGGTGATCTTCGAAGAGTTCAAGGGCACCGGCAACATGGAGCTGCTCCTGGACCGCAAGCTGTCGGACAAGCGGGTCTTCCCCTCCATCGACATCAACCGCTCCGGCACCCGGCGGGAGGATCTCATCCTGCCCCCGGACGAGCTGAACCGGATCTGGATCCTCAGGAAGCTCCTGTCGCCCATGAACCCGGTGGAGGCCATGGAGTTCCTTCTGGACAAGATGCGGAGCACCCGCTCCAATGCCGAGTTCTTCTCCCTGATGAACCGCTGACCCCAAAGGGGGCGGGAAAAGAATTTGACACCCAGACGGCCGGCCAGTATATATAATGCCTTTGTTTGGGACCGGCTGATCCTCTTGGCTCCGGCTCCGGCGCCGCCGGCGGGGCGATACGCACACCAGATCGGGAGCGGGTATGGCAATCGAAGTGGAGGTCCGTGGCGATATCGAGCAGGCCATCCGGCTGCTCAAGAAGAAGCTGCAGCTCGATGGCATCAAGAAGGAGCTGAAGCGGCGGGAGTATTACGAGAAGCCCAGCGTCAAGAAGCGCCGCAAGCAGGCGGAGGCCAAGCGCAAGCTCCGCAAGCTGCGGGCCAAGATGGGCTACCACTAGCCCTGGTCCCTGGCCTGGCCCTCCCTTCGCCAGCCCTCGTGGTGCCCCACCGTACCCGGCGCTCGACGCCGGGTACCTGTTTTCGGGACTGGCCCGCCCAGGGAAGATGGCCGGCCCTTTGCGGCCGGGTGCCCATCTGACCTGCCCATGGCCTCTGGCACCGGCATCCCCAGTCCCGGCCGGGGAGATCCTCTGCCTGTCCCGGCCCTGCCGCCAGCCCTGGCCGCGGCCATCGACCGCTACCGCCTGCATCTCACCGATCTGCGGCGCCTGGCCGCCAACACCGTCCAGGCCTATCTCAGCGACCTCATGCTGTTCGGCCAGGCCCTGGCCAAAGCGGGCGTCACCGAGCCCGGCGCGGTCGGGCCGGATTCCATCCGCGACTACCTGCGCCAGGGCCGCGAACAGGGCTTGGCCCCCCGCAGCCAGGCCCGCAAGCTGGCCGCCCTGCGCGGCTTCTTCCGGCTGCTCCTGGCCGAAGGCATCGTGGCCGCCGATCCGTGCACCGAGATCGACTGCCCCCGGCCCCGCCGGCCCCTGCCCAAGGTCCTGAGCCTCCAGGAGGTGGACCGCCTCCTGGCACCACCGGCCAGCGCCGCCGACAGCCTGGCCTTCCGCAACCATGCCATGCTCCAGCTTCTGTACGCCACCGGGCTCCGGGTCTCGGAGCTGGTGCGCCTGCCCCTGACCGCCTGCCAGCTGGCGGCAGGCTACCTGCGGGTCTGCGGCAAGGGGGACAAGGAGCGACTGGTCCCTTTTGGCGAGGAGGCCCAGGAGGCGGTCAAGACCTATGCCACCGTGCACCGGCCGCTTCTCCTCGGCCGCCGGCGCAGCTCGTACCTGTTCGTCACCAGCCGGGGCACGGCCATGACCCGGGCCCGTTTCTGGCAAATCATCGAGGAGCTGCGCCGCACCTTGGCCATCGACACCGCCGTAAGCCCCCATGTCCTGC
>JBFMBH010000064.1 GCA_040755095.1 Thermodesulfobacteriota bacterium | reverse complement strand
GCCAGGTGCCCGGGGCCGCCGTCAGGAACAGGCAAGGACTGCCGGGGAGACTCAACGGTCCGGCATTTTTTTCCGGCCGGTCAGGGCTGCGCTGTCTCCTCGGTCGGAGCCGGGTCCAGGAGGCCGAGGAGCCTGCTCACCGCCACGGCCTTGGCCTTCTCCAGCCTGGGCAGGACCTTGACCACCTGGTCGGTCTTCATGGCCAGGAAGATCTCGGCAACCGTGTCATCGGGCAGCTCGCTCAGGATAGGCGCCAGCTTGGCCGGGCTCATGGCGCTGTAGATCTTGATCAGGTTGCGGAAGCGGCTGTCCTGGACCGTGAACAGCTCGTCGAGCCGGGCCTGGATCTCCCCCTGCAGGGTGGCGAGCTGCCCGAGCTTGCCGTCGATCTCCTCCTGGAGGCTGGCCAGCTGCCGCTCCCGCTCGGCCAGCGCCGCCTCCCGGTCCGCCAGAGCCCGCTCCCGCTCCTCCAGGCTGCGGGCGGCCTGCACGCCGGCTGCCGCCGGATCGGCGGCCGGGGTGTCGCTGCCGGTACCGGTGGCGCTGCCCAGGGTGAGGCAGCAGGCAAGCGCCAGACCGGCCGCCAGCCAGGGCCCGGGACGACGACCGCGGCCGGGTGCCACGCCCCCCTGCCCAGCGGCGCGGTATGCCAAGAAGGCGTCTCGCCGCATCATGGGCTCACCTCCCCTGGCCCGGCATGGCGGAAGCGCAGGACCGCCATTGCATCCGCCTGCCGGTCCTGGTGCCGGCGCTCCTCCAGAAGGTACCGCTCCGCCTGCCGCTCCCGGAGCCTCTCCACGATCTGGCGCTCCTGGCGCCGCCGCACCAGATCGGCCCGGGCCTTGTCCACCGCGTGGGCCTGCACCTGGATGCGGGTCTCCTGCTCGCCCCGCAGGCGCTCGAAATGGCTGATGCCGTGCAGATAGAGCCGCAGCCGCACCACCGCCATCCCTTCGGCCTGCTGGATCTCCAGCTCCTGGCGCAGGGTGGCCAGGCGGCGGCCAATGGCGGCCAGCTCCTCCTGGAGCCCGGTCAGGATGTGGGCCTGCCGGCCCAGCTCCCGCTCCGCGGCGTCTTCCAGGTCCTGGCGGTAGCGAAGAAGGGTCTCCAGGCGGAAACGGAAGGCCATGGCATCGGCTCCTTCAACCCACCAGCTTGGCGAGGCTGGTGACCGCGTCGGCGAAGGTCACCCGTTCCTCCACCGGCTGGCGCAGATAGCGGTTGATCTTGTCGATCATGGCGATGGCCTGGTCGATCCGCTGGCTGGAGCCCTTGACATAGGCGCCGATGTTGATGAGGTCCTCGGAGCGGCGGTAGGTGGCAAGGGTGTCCAGGAGGCGGATCGCCGACTCCCGCTGCTTTTTGGGCACAATGTCGCTCATGCAGCGGCTGACGCTGGCCAGGACGTCGATGGCCGGGTAGTGGCCCTGGCTGGCCAGCTCCCGGGTGAGAACCACATGGCCGTCGACGATGGAGCGCACGGCATCGGCGATGGGCTCGTTCATGTCGTCCCCTTCCACCAGCACTGTGTAGATGCCGGTGATGCTGCCCTTGCCCTGCCGGGTGCCCGCCCGTTCCAGGAGCCGGGGCAGCTGGGCGAACACCGACGGGGTGTAGCCCCGGGCGGTGGGCGGCTCGCCGATGGCCAGCCCCACCTCCCGGCTGGACATGGCAAAGCGGGTCACCGAGTCCATCATCAGGATGACGTCCCGGCCCTGGTCCCGGAAGAGCTCGGCGATGGCGGTGGCGAGATACGCCCCCCTGAGGCGCACCAGCGGCGGCTGGTCCGAGGTGGCCACCACCACCACACTGCGGGCCAGGCCCGCCTTGCCCAGGTCCCGCTCGATGAACTCTCTGAGCTCCCGGCCCCGCTCGCCGATGAGGGCGATGACGCTGACATCGGCTGCGGTGTGGCGAGCGATCATGCCGAGAAGGGTGCTCTTGCCCACCCCGGAGCCGGCCATGATGCCGATCCGCTGGCCCTTGCCCAGGGTCAGAAGGCCGTTCAGGACCCGCACCCCCACATCCACCGGCTCCTTGATCCGCTCCCGGGCCATGGGGTTCTGGGGCTCGGCATAGAGGGGCCGCCAGTCGTCCACCACCAGGGGGCCGCCGTCATCCAGGGGCTGGCCCAGGCCATCCATGACCCGGCCCAGGAGGCTCTTGCCGACCGGCGCCAGGGCCTGCTCCGCCACCAGCCGCACAAGGCTGCCCGGCTCCACCCCCCGCATCTCGCCCAGAGGCATGAGCAGCACCGAGCCGTGCCGAAAGCCCACCACCTCGGCCAGGATCGGCGCCCGGCCCCGGCCGGCGGTCACCTCGCACAGGGAGCCGACCGCAATGCCCGGCCCCTGGCTCTCGATGACCATGCCGATCACCTGCCGCACCCGACCCTGGGCCGTGACCAGCCGGGCCTTCGCGACCTCCTGGGTCAAGCGGGCGAAATCCAGCATGCGGTCTTCCTCATGGCACTCGCATTCCGGGATGCTCATCCCGTCATGCCACCGCGACCATGTACCGGGATGTTCGTCCCGCCATGCCATCGCGACCATACACCGGGATGTAGGGGCAGCCACGGGGGGCTGCCCCTGCAACTGTGATCACCGCCCAGCGGCCAGCAGCCCGTCCACCAGGGCAAACAGCTTGTCCCGGCGGCTCTCCAGGGTGGCGTCCACGTCGCCGAAATCGGTTTCCAGAAGACAGCCGCCGGCCAGGACCGCCGGATCCTCCACCAGGTCCACGCGCTGGGTGCGGGCCAGAAGCTGGCTGGCATCGAGGCCGCCCTGCTGCAGCTGGGCAAAATCCTCCGGCGACAGATGGACCCGGACCACGGCGTTCTCCACCACATAGGCCTGGGCCGCATCCAGACAGGCGGCGATCACCCGGGGGCTCGCCGCCACCTCATGGAAGACCAACCGGTCCACCAGGGTCTTCACCAGGGTGACCAGATCCGCCTCGTAGCGGCGGTGCAGCTCCTGGCGGTCGGTATCGATCCGGGCCAGGAGCCTCTCGAGCCTTTGCACCTCCACCTCGTACTGCTTGCGGCCAAAGGCCACCCCGTCCTTCTCGCCCTGGGCGTAGCCCTTCTCGTAGCCATCCCGCTCCAGGCGGGCCCCCTCTTCCCGGGCCTTGGCCAGCATGGCCTGGAGCTGACGATCGACCTCCTCCCGGCGCCGGGCCAGCTCTGCCTCGTGATCCTGCTCCGGCTTCTGGGCTACCCCTTCCTGCCAGAACTGATCGAACGGCAGAAAATCCTCCGCCTCGCTGGCCGCAGCCCAGCCATGGAGATCCGCCGGCTGATCGGCCGGCGCCGCCTCGCGCCGGGTCTTGATGACGCTAGACATATTCCTCTTCGCCGCCCTTGCCCATCAGCTGGATCTTGCCCTCGGACTCGAGCCTCTTGGCCACCTTGAGGATCGCCTGCTGGGCCGCTTCCACGTCCCGGACCCGCACCGGCCCCATGATCTCCATGTCCTCTTTCAGCATGGTCACCGCCCGGGACGACATGTTGCGGAAGATCTTCTCCCGGAGGTCGTCGGACGCGGTCTTCAGGGCCAGCTTGAGGTCGTCGGTGCTGACCTCCTTGAGGATGGCCATGACGCCCCGGTCGTCGATGTTGACCAGGTCATCGAAGACGAACATCAGCCGCCGGATCTCGTCGGCCAGGGACTCCCGCTGCTCCTCCACCCCCTCCAGGATGCTGGCCTCCAGGGCGCGGTCGGCGTTGTTCAGGATCTCGGCCACCGCCGCCACCCCGCCCAGGGTCTGACCCTCCACCCCCTCCACGGACAGCAGCTCGTCCTGGAGCACCCGGTCCACCTCCACCAGGATCTCGGGGCTGACCTTGTCCAGCTCCGCCAGCCGCATCACCACCTCCACCTGGAGGTTCTCCGGCAGCTCGGCCAGGATGGAGGCCGCCTGGGCATGGTCGAGGACCGCCATCACCAGGGCTACGGTCTGGGGATGCTCGTTCCTGAGGAAGTTGACGAGCACCTTGGACTCCAGCTTGCGGGCCTTCTGGAACAGGGTCAGCTTCCAGTCGGAGCGGATCTCGTCCAGGATGGCGCCGGCCCGCTCCCCATCCCGGGCCTTCTTGAGGGCGGTCTCCAGGAGATCGTCCCCGGACAGATAGATGTCGTGGTCGCCATCCTCCATCCGGAACTCGGAGAGCAGGGCCGAGATGTCCTCCTTCTTCACCTGCTCCATCTTGGCCATCTGCCGGCCAACGGTCTTGATCTCGTCGTCATCCAGACGCTTGAACACCTCGGTGGCGAAATCCTCCCCCAAGGTGAGCAAAAAGATGGCGGCCTTCTCCGGACCGGAAAGGCCGCTGGCTTCCTTCTTGGGCATGGTCAAGCAACCTCAGGCAGGGTGAATCCTACTGGTATTCTTCCCGGAGCCACTTGCGGACCAGATCGGCAGCCCGATCCGGATCGGTCTGGGCCAGACGGTGCATACGCTCCTTGTCGGTGAGGGGACGCGCCTTGGGCAGGGCCGGCCCCTCCTCCACCTCGGCCGAGACCGGTGGCGCCGGCGGCACCTCGACCGGCACCGGCCGGGGAGCCGGCGCCTTGGCCAGGAGGACCCGCAGGAAGGGACGGATCACGAAGAGGATGAACAGGGCAGCGATGAGGACCGCAGCGACCGGCATGGCAAAGCGCTCTCCGAGACCGACGGCCACCTCCACCGGGGTGGGCGCGGCCTTCTCCATAGAGGCAAAGGGCAGGTTGACCACCTCCACCTGGTCCCCCCGCTCCTCATTATATCCTATCGCGTTCTTGACCAGGCTTTCAAACCGTTTCATCTCGTCGCTGGCCCGGGCCTCGTAGCGGGTCACCGGCTTGCCATCCTCCTCGGCGGTGCGGTAGGTGCCGTCCACCATCACCGCCACGGACAGCCGGCTGATGCTGCCGGTGGGGCCCAGGATCTGCCGGGTGATGCGGCTGATCTCGTAGTTGCGGGTGACGTTGTTGCGGAAATACGTGCGGCCGGCCACCGCACCGCTGTCCGCCTCCGCCGTGGTGGTGGCCAGGCTGCCCTTGACGCCGGGAATGCCGGCCGCCGGCTCGCCCTCCCCCAGGGTACGTTCGGTCAGCAGCTGCTCGGAGCGGACCGCCTGGCTTTCCGGATCGAAATTCTCCTCGGTGACGCTGCGGCGGGAGAAATCGACCTCGGCAGTCACCCGGGCCACCACCTTGTTCGGCCCCACCACCCCTTCGAGCATGTCCTCCACCTTCTTGCGCAGGACCTGCTCGATGCGGGTCTGGTATTCGATCTGGCTGGTGGAGGTGCCGGCGGTCTCGGCGTCCTCCTCCTTCTGGAAGAGGAGCCGGCCGTTGGTGTCCACCAGGGTGACGCCATCCGGGGTCATGCCCGGCACTGCCGAGGCCACCAGGTGGACGATGCTCTGGATCTGGGCCTTCTCCAGCCGGCTGCCGCCCCGGAGCTTGAGGCTCACCGAGGCGGTGGGCGGCCGCTCCTCCTCCACGAACAGCGACTCCTTGGGGGTGGCGATGTGCACCCGCGCTGTTTCCACCGCCTGGAACTGGCGGATGGTACGGGCCAGCTCCCCCTCCAGGGCGCGCTGGTACTGGAGGCGCTGGACGAAGTCCGTGGTGCCCATGCTGGTCTGGTCGAAGATCTCGAAGCCGACGCCGCCGCCCCGGGGCAGCCCTTCCCCGGCCAGGTTGAGCCGGGTCTCGTAGACCTGGGCCGCCGGCACCAGGATGGTGGAGCCCTCGGCAGCCAGCTGGTACTCGATCCGCTGCTCTTTGAGGCGGGCGATCACCCCGGCGGCGTCGTCCTGGGAAAGCCCGGAGAACAGCACCTTGTACTCGGTCCGGGTGCCGCTCATGATGATGGCCACCAGCCCGCCGATGGTGATGGCGAGGATGATGGCGCCGGTGATCTTCTGGGGCACGGTCAGTCCAGCCACGGTCTGGCCGAACTGGGATGCGATCTCCCGTGGTGTCGCCATGGGGGGCCAACCTCACAAAGAAGAAGAAACAGGAATCACAGCGGCAGCCGCATGATCTCCTGGTAAGCGGAGACCACCTTGCCCTGGACCTTGGTCAAGAGCCGGAAGGTGATGCTCGCCTCTTCCATGGCGATCATCGTCTCGTGGATGGTGCCGGTCTGCCCGGAGACGAGATCCCCCACCGCCGCCTCCGCCTGGTCACTCTTCTCCTGCACGGCGGCCACCGACTGGCGAAGGATCTGCTCGAAGGGACTGCCCGCTGCCCCCTGACTCACCCGTGACTGACTGCCGGGGCCGGGCAGCCCCAGATTGCCCACGCCCGGCATAATAGGATCGGCCATACCATCCTCCTTTACCGGCTGATATCCAGGGCCCGGAGCGCCATGGCTTTGACGCTGTCCAGGGCGGTGACGTTGGCGTCGTAGGCCCGCTGCGCCGAGATCATGTCCACCATCTGCTCGGCCACCTCCACGTTGGGAAAGCGGACGATGCCGTTCTCGTCGGCGTCCGGATGGCCAGGATCGAACACCTCCTTGAAGGCGGTCTCGTCCTCCAGCACCTCGGTCACCTCCACCTTGCGCAGCCGGCCGCGGGCGGTGTCCAGCACCTCACCGAAGGCCGGTACCGGCTCGGCCAGGGGGGTGGCCCGGAAGACCACCGACTTGGCCCGGTAGGGCCCACCCTCCATGGTGCGGGTGGTGTTGGCATTGGCGATGTTCATCGCCGTGATGTTGAGCCGGGCCCTTTCCGCGGTCAGGCCGCTCTTCGCGATCTCCATGGCGGTGAGAAAGTCCATCACTTGCCTCCTTCGTCGATGGCAAAGCGGATCCCTTCATACTTCTTGGCCATGATCCGGGCCGCCGTCTGGTACATGAGGTTGTTCTCGGCCAGCTTCACCATCTCCTCGTCCAGATCCACCGGCCCCTTCATGGCCGCCGGCTCCAGCCGCATGGCGGCAGTGGCCGGATCCACCTCCAGGTGCCGGGGATGGGTGGTATTGAGCGGCCGCTGGCCGGCCGTAATGCTGGCCATGATCCGGGCAAAGGGGAGGTCCTGCGCCTGGTAGCCCGGGGTCTCCAGGTTGGCAATATTCGATTGAATGAGCCCCTGCCGCTCCAGGCGCAGGTCCAGGGCGTGCCTGGTCAGGGCAAGGGATCCACCGAACAGGGAACGGATCGGCATGGCAGCCTCCTGGCCTCTGGGAGAGGTGGTATGGGTCCAATGGGTCCATAAGTCCTATAGGTCCTATAGGTCCCATGAGCTCAATGGGAATTATGGGAATCATGGGAGCTATGGGACGGCAGCCGGTCGTCCCGGCCAGACCGGCAGGTCTTGCCGGCTACACCAGAGCGTTAGCAAGCAGTATGCCAAAGACGCCGGGCGGCGGGGGCCTCCTGTGGCAGCCTTACTCCAGCAGGCCTTTTTCCCGGTATTCGTGGAGCTTGTTCCGGAGGGTGCGGATGGAGATGCCCAGGAGCTTGGCGGCGTGTGTCCGATTGTCGTCGGTCTCCCGGAGGGCCTGTAGGATCATTTGACGCTCTGCCTCCCACAGGTTGGTGGACCCGGCGGCGGGAGGCGGCGGGGAGGCGGCGGGCACCGGGCCGGGGGGCGGCGCCGGCTCGTCCCAGAGGTCGGCCGGGGTCAGCACCTCGCCCCGGGCCAGGAGCACCGCCCGCTCCAGGAGGTTTTCCAGCTCCCGGACGTTGCCGGGCCAAGGGGCCCGCCGCAGCCGATCCAGGGCGCCGGGGCTCA
Source organism: Thermodesulfobacteriota bacterium (assembly GCA_040755095.1). Classification (NCBI taxonomy): domain Bacteria; kingdom Pseudomonadati; phylum Thermodesulfobacteriota; species Thermodesulfobacteriota bacterium. The sequence continues at coordinate 13,920 of JBFMBH010000064.1, read as the reverse complement.
ATGCCCGGACGTCTTTGCCATAGCGCTCGGCGAACCGGCGCAGGAAGTGCTCGGCCAACAAGGGAACATCGTCCGGCCGCTCCCGCAAGGCAGGCATGGTCAGGGGGATGACGCTCAGGCGGTAGTAGAGATCCTGGCGGAAGGTGCCCTCCTGCACCGCCTTGGCCAGGTCCCGGTTGGTGGTGGCCACCACATGGACGTCGATGGGGATGGGGCTGCGCCCCCCCAGCCGGTCCACCTCCTCTTCCTGGAGCACCCGCAGGAGCTTGGCCTGCAACGGCAGGGCGATCTCGCCGATCTCGTCCAGGAGCAGGGTGCCGCCATCGGCCAGCTCGAAGCGGCCTTTCCGGGTAACCGCCGCACCGGTAAAGGCCCCCTTCTCGTGGCCGAACAGCTCGCTCTCCAGAAGGCTCTCCGGCAGGGCCGCGCAGTTGACAGCCACGAAGGGGCCGTGGCGGCGGTCGCTGGCCTCGTGGATCAGCCGGGCCACCAGCTCCTTGCCGGTGCCGCTCTCGCCCAGGATGAGCACCGTGGCCTTGCTGGAGGCCACGGTCTGGGCCCGCTCCAGGACCCTAAGGAGCGGCTCGCTGCGGCCGATGATCGGCCGCGGCCCGCCCCGCTCGCCGCGGCGGCGCACCGCGGCGGTCGCCGCTGCCGGCCCTTCCAGCCGGGCCAGCACCCGGGCCACCGTCTCTTCGATCACCTCCACCGGGAAGGGCTTCATGATGTAGTCCGCTGCCCCCAGCTTCATGGCCTGGACCGCGGTCTCCACGGTGCCGTAGCCGGTGATCATCACCACCGGCAGGCTGGCATCCGTCTCGCGGATCCGGGCCAGGAGCTCCAGGCCGTCCATCTCCGGCATCCGGATGTCGGAGATCACCAGATCCGGCCGCTCCCGGGCCACCATCTCCAGGGCAAAACGGCCGTCCTCGGCCAGCAGGACGTCGTACCCTCCCCGGCGCAAGGCCTCCAGGAGGGCGAGCCGCATATGCTGCTCGTCGTCGATGACCAGGATCTTGTGACTGCGCTCAGCCATGCTGTTCGAAGGAAGCGGTCATAGGGTTGGGGGCCGGCAGCAGGATGCGGAAGGTGCTGCCGGCCGGGGAGCTGTCCACCTCGATGAGCCCCTGGTGGGCCTCGACGATCCGGTGCACCAGGGCCAGCCCCAGCCCGGCGGCCTTCTTCCGGGTGGTGAAGAAGGGATCGAAGATCCGGCCCAGGTGCTCGGGGGCAATGCCGTGGCCGCTGTCCCGGAAAGCGACCTCCAGCCAGGACGCCCCCCGGGGACCTCCGGGCAGAGTGCGGCTGGCGATCTGAATCCGGCCGCCCGCCGGCATGGCCTGCACCGCGTTCAGGAGCAGGTTCAGGGCCAGCTGGCTTAAGAGCTCCCGGTCGGCCAGGATGAGGGGGGTGGTGTGGCCCAGCTCCAGGCTCACCGCCACTGGCCGGCTGGCGGTGACCGCCGCCAGCTCCGCCGCCGCCTCGGCCAGCCAGTCCGCCACCGGCACCGCGGTTGGCCGCAGCTCCGGCAGGCTGGCGGCCGCCTGGTAGGTGTCGCACAGCCGATCCATGCTCCGCAAGGCCTGCTGCATGCGGTCCACCAGCGGCGCCAGATCGGGATCCGCCGCCAGCTCCCGCCGCAGCAGGGAGGCATAGAGGGCCAGGCTGCCCAGGGGGTTCTTGAGATCCTGGGCAATGGCCCCGGCCATCTCGGCCATGGCCGCCAACCGCCGCTCCCGGTCCGCCTGGATGCCGGCCAGCCAGGAGAGGGTCACGTCGTCCAGCACCAGACAGAAGCCGGCCACCCGCCAGAAGGGGCTCTTGAGGTCATGGCGGGAGATGGCGAGATGACGGCGGCCGCCGGCGGCGGGGGCATCCAGGCTGACGGTGAGCGCTCCGGCCCCGGCCGCAAGCGGCGCCAGGGCTTCCGGCCGCACCCCCAGCCGGCTGGCCAGCAGCTCCCAGCAGGAACGGTCCAGGATGTCGTCCGCCAAGAGCGTCCGGGCCCGGCCATTGGCCACCAGAACCCGGCCCTGGGGATCGGCCAGGATGATGGCATGGGGCAGGCCCTCCAGCACGGCAAAAAAGAAATCCCGCACCTCGCCTGCGGTGTCGAAGCGCAGGCCGGGGCGAGGCGGTCCCGGACGGCGGCTAGCGGCGGCCACGGAGCTGGGGTCCCATGGTGGCCAGGGTTTCGTCGATGTCCAGGCTGCCGAGGCGCACCCGGGCCAGCTTCTGCCACAGGGATGGCGGGCCGTTCGCGACCTTCTCGAAGAGCCGGCGGGCCTCCGGCCGCTCGTCGAGCTTGACCAGGGCGTCCCCCAGCCGGAGCTGCATGCCGGCTGCGGTCTCGTCCTCGGGGCCGGGCGCGGCCAGCGCCACCTGGTAGGCATCCCGGGCCGCGGCCCAGTTGGCGGCGGCAAAGAGCGCCCCGGCCAGCCGGCCGTACCAGTCGCGAACCGCCGCTTCGTCCAGGGCCCCCTCCTGCCGGTACTGGTCCAGGGCCTGCCGGGCCTCCGGCAGAGCACCGGTGGACAGCAGGAGGCCCACGTGGCCGGCCACCATGGCGGCCTGCTCCCGGGGCGCCGCCGGGGCGTTGGCCGCCAGATCGTAGTAGCGCAGGGCCCGGTCAGCGGTGCCGGCGCGCTCCTCCAGGATGCCGCTCAGGCGAAAGATCTCCGCCAGCTCCGGCCGACCCTGGTAGACCTCGGGCAGATAGGTCAGAAGGATGCGGGCCGCCTCCAGCTCACCCGTGGCCAGATAGACCTCGGCCCGCCGCAGGTAGAGATCCGTCAGATCGGCGTCGGACAGGGGCAGGGCCAGGGCCTCGAAGTAGAGGTCACTGGCCAGGCCATACAGGGTGAGGGCCTGGCAGGCCTGGCCAGCCAGGAAAAGGAGGCGGCCCTCGGGATAGGCGTGGATGTGCTCCCGCTCGGCCTGGTAGAGGTCATGCACCCCCTGGAAATCCTTGGCTGCCAGCATGGCCTCCATTCTGGCCACCAGCACCTCGCCGATGATCCGGACCGCTGCCGCTGCCTGCTCCGGGCTTGCGGCGCCATGGCGCAAGAAGGCGCGGCCCATATCCAGGGCGCCATCACTGTCATGGCGCCGGGCATAGCGGTGCATGAGTCCATAGCGGGCGGCCTGGGCCAGGGGATCACTCTGGTAGGTGGCCAGGAAGGTATCGTAGACCAGATCGCCCTCCGCCGAGTCATCCCGGCGGAAGAACGGGTCGCTCCCGGCACCGGCCAGGGCCGGGTCGTCCTGCAGGAGGGCCAGCCGCACCCGGCTGGCCGCCACCACCCGGGAATCCGGCGGCCCGATGGCCGCGGCCCGGGAGAACAGGCCGCGGCTGCCGGCCACGTCGCCATCGGCCAGGGCCAGCTCACCCAGGGTGGAAAGGATCTCGGCCGCCACCGCCGGCCGGTCCTCCAGGTTGAGGGCGTGGAAGAGCAGCTTCCTGGCGTGGCGGCCGTTGCCGGTGCGGGCGTGGGCCAGGCCCAGGCCCCGGAGGATATCCTGGTCCTGGCGATAAAGACCGGGCTGGCTGGCCAACACCTGCTCGTAGCGGCTGATGGCCCCGGCATAGTCCGCTTCGGCAAAGGCCAGGTGGCCAAGCCCGGCCTGGCCCAGGGCGGCCTGGGTGGGGTCGTCGCTCCGGCTCAGCTCCTGGTAGGCCTCCCGGGCCTCGTCCATCCGGTGCACCGCCAGCAGCACCCGGGCCCGCCACCACAGGCTGTGGGCGGTGATGGGATCGGAGGGGAATTTACGCACCACCAGTGTGAAATAGGCCAGCGCATCCCGGGTCAGCCCCATCTCGTAATTGGCCCGGGCGATGGCGTAGTAGGCGGCCGGCGCGTGCGGCGAATCCGGATAGTCGACGACAAAGGTGCGCATGAGCTCCCGCACCGGCGCCCAGTCGGTAGCCAGCCCCTGCTCGGTCCGCTGATGGCTGAGACTCGCCGCCCGCCACAAGGCCTCCGGCGCCAGCGGGGTGGCCGGATAGCGCTGGTAGAGGGTCAGCCAGTGCCGGACCGCGGAGTCCGGGTCCTGCTCCTCCAGGGCCGCCGTAGCCTGGGCCCAGAGCTTCTCCGGCCCCAGGGTTCCGGAGGCCGGCAGCTCCCCCCCCGCCTTTCCCCAGGTGCCGGCGACCAGGGTCACCACCACGAGGAGGCCCGCCAAACGTACCCACCAGCCGAAAATCATGACCGGCCATGCCCCCCGCAACCTTCCTGGCTCATCCTTCCGTCGCCGTCGCTCTGTGCGACTACAGGAGCCGGCATCGATGCTCCATCGGGGCAGCCGTTCAGCCCCCCTCCCACCCTCCCCCCGCTGGGGGGAGGAGACGTAGCGTGTCGGGATGCCTTGCGCTCCCTCCCCCAGCGGGGGAGGGCTGGGGTGGGGGCTCGGCTGTCCGGCCCCACCAGGATCCCTTTCGACGCCGACGGCACACCTCGTTACCGAAGCTGGCTAGCAACAAACGTTCCAGCAGGCCGCCCCCGCCCAGGCCCCCCGGCTGGCGGCTTTCGCCGCCGGCCGGAGCCGGAGGTCTGTCGGAATTCCGACACCCGGACAGCGGCCCGGCTCAACCGCCGGCGACCCTCTTTCCGGACAGGTTGTGCTTCTTGATCTTCTCCAGCAGGGTGGTCCGGTTGATGGTCAGGAGCTTGGCGGCCCGGTTCTTCACCCAGCCGCTCTGGTTGAGGGCCTGGATGATGAGGCGCCGCTCGAAGGAGGCCACCTCGTCGTTCAGGGAAAAGCCCTCGGCGGGAATGGCATCGATGGTGCGTGCCCGGCTGTCGCCGGCCAGAAGGATCCGCTCCGGCAGGTCCTGGACGGTCAGCCGGTCGTCGGCCGCCAGGATGACCATCCGCTCGACCACGTTCTCCAGCTCCCGGACATTGCCCGGCCAGGGATAGCGCAGGAGGTGACCCATGACCTCGCCGTCGACGCCGTCGATGGTCTTGCGCTTGGTGCGGTTGAAGCGCTCGATGAAGGCATTGACCAGGAGGGGCAGGTCGGAGAGGCGCTCCCGCAAGGGCGGCACCGGGATGGGGATGACGTTCAACCGGTAGTAGAGATCCTCCCGGAAGCGGCCAGCCCGCACCTCCGCCTCCAGGTTGCGGTTGGTGGCCGCGATCACCCGGAAATCGGAGCGGATGGTGCGGGTGCCGCCGATGCGCTCGAAGCGCCGGTCCTGGAGGACGCGCAGGATCTTGACCTGGAGGAGCGGGCTCATCTCGGCGATCTCGTCCAGGAAGATGGTGCCGCTGTCCGCCAGCTCGAAGCGGCCGATGCGGGTGCGGATGGCATGGGTGAAGGCGCCCTTCTCATGACCGAAGAGCTCGCTTTCCAGGAGCTCCGAGGGGATGGCCCCGCAGTTCACCGGCACGAAGGGACCGGTCCGCCGCCCCCCTTCGGAATGGAGGGCCCGGGCGATGAGCTCCTTGCCGGTGCCGCTCTCGCCCTCCACCAGCACCGTGGTGTCGGAATCGGAAACCTTGCGGATGAGAGCGAAGACCTTGCGGATGGCCTCGCTGGTGCCCAGGATGTTGGCGAAGCCCTGCTCCAGGTCCGAGTCCGCCTGGGGCCGCGGGCAGGGTCGGGTGGCCTGGCTGGCCTGGACGGCGGACAACGCGGCAGACAGCCGCTCCGGACTCACCGGCCGCTCCAGATAGTCGGTGCCGCCGCGCCGCAGCACGGTCACCGCCTCGGCCACCGTGCCCTTGTCGGCCACGGCCAGGGCCGGCACCGCCAGCTCCAGCACCCGCAGCTGCTCGAAAAGCTCCGGCCATTCCGGACACGCTCGCAGATTGACGACCAGGGCACCGAAGCCGCCCTCCCGCAGGATCTCCGCTGCCTGCACCGGATCCTCCAGCCGCACCGCCGGTATCCCTGCCGCGCCGAGGGTGATGGCCAGATCCGGACCGGGATCCTGGCCGTTGTCCAGCAGGATGACGCGCACCGCTTCCATGGCTCACCTGTCAGAAAGACTGGGCGAAAGGGGGACGGACAACAGATGTCAAATCTTACGACATTGCCGCCCCAATCTCCAGCAGGAGATGGCATATTTTCGGCGCTACCGCTCCTGCAGGAGCCGGAGGAAGGGAGGGCCAAACAGCTCCCACTTGCGGGGACCGACGCCGTGGATGGCCAGGAAGGCCTCCGGGCTCTGGGGCCGGCGACTGGCCAGCTCGTGGAGGGTGCGATCCGGGAAGACGACGTAGGCGGGAACCCCATGCTCCTCCGCCAGCTCCCGCCGCAGGGCCTTGAGGCGGTCGAAGAGCGCGCCATCCTCTCCGGCCAGGGGGGCGGCAGGAGAAGCCGGCCCGGCAGCGGCATGGGGGCGGCGGCGGCTGGCGGCCTGCTCCTGGGCCCGCTGCCGGACGGCCTCGCGGGCCTCGTGCAAGGGGTCAAGATCCTGACAGCGGTCGCAGGAGGCCTGGCAGGGCCGGATCGCTTCGCCGAAATAGCCGACCAGCCGCTGGTGGCGGCAGCCGCGGCCGTCGGCCAGGCGGTACATCTCCCGCACCTGGGCCCGTTGCCGCTCCCGTTCCCCTTCCGAGGCCTCGCCGGCAAACCGGTCCAGGATCATGACATCGGCCCAGGAGTAGAAGAGGATGCAGTGGCTGGGCAGGCCATCCCGGCCGGCGCGGCCGATCTCCTGGTAGTAGCCCTCCACGGACCGGGGCATATCCCGGTGCACGACGTAGCGCACGTCCGGCTTGTCGATCCCCATGCCAAAGGCGATGGTGGCCACCACCACGTCGATAGCGCCGGCCCGGAAATCATCCTGAACCCGGGTGCGGACCTCGGGCGGCAGACCGGCGTGGTAGGCAGCGGCCCGGCAGCCGTGCTCGGCCAGATGCTGGGCCGTGGCCTCCACCGCCTTCCGGGACTGGCAGTAGACGATGCCGCTTTTCCCGGGCCGGGACCCGACCAGGCGGCGGATCTGATCCCGCACCGAGCCGTCGGCCTGCTCGCCCTTCTTGTAGGCGCAGACCAGGAGGTTGGGCCGGAAGAAGGAGCCCCGGATCTCGGCCGGGGCCTCCATGCCCAGCTGCTCGATGATATCCTTTGTGACTTGGCGGGTGGCGGTGGCGGTCAGCGCCAGAATCGGCACCCGGAAGCGGGATTTGAGGCCGGAGAGATTGCGGTAGGCGGGCCGGAAGTCGTGGCCCCACTGGCTGATGCAGTGGGCCTCATCCACCGCCACCAGGGACAAAGACAGCCGCTCCAGGGCCCAGCCCACCGAGGCCTCGATGCCCTCCGGCGCGGCATAGAGCAGCTCGTAGCGGCCGGCCACCAGATCCCGCAGCCGCTGCCGCCGCTCCTCCGGCTCCAGGGTGGAGTTGAGGAAGGTGGCCCGGATGCCTTGCGCCTGGGCCGCGTCCACCTGATCCTTCATGAGGGAGATGAGTGGCGAGACCACCAGGGTGAGGCCGCCGAGGATCCTGGCCGGCAGCTGGTAGGTCAGAGACTTGCCGGCGCCGGTGGGCATGATGCCCACGCAGTCCCGGCCCGCCAGGACGGTGTCGATGATCTCCTCCTGGCCGGGCCGGAAGGAGGGATGGCCGAAGACCTCTGCCAGCACCTGCCGGGGATCCGGCCGCGGCAAAGCCGGCGAAAGTGGTGGCGCCGCCGCCAGGGCGGCACTGATCTCCCTGAGCACCGCCACGTCCTGCTCGCGGAAGGCGGCCGGCTCGGCGCGATAGACCTGGCGCAGCTCCTCCAGCCCGGCCACGATCCGCGCCCGGCTGGCGGCGGTGCTGATCCCCTGGTGGAACAGGGCCAGGAGATCCTCGATCTTCCCGGCGACGGCGGCAGGCTCGGCTTGACTCATGGCAGGCTCCCTGGCAGTGCCGCTGCGGCGGCGCAGGCCCCACTCTACGCCATGGCCGGCCCTTTGCCCAGCCCGGCCCCCGCGGCCTGCCGCCGGACCGCGGCGCGCCGGGCTCGGTCAGCGGCACTGCCAATTTACCTTGTAATTTTGCAGTGTCGCTGATAATTTTTTAGCCATGCCGCCCCTGCCTCGCACCATCCTGCCCGACCTTGTCCGGGCTAGCCAGGGCCGCGAGCCGGTGCTGGTGCTGACCGGCGCCCGCCAAACCGGCAAGACCACACTGGCAGCCGTCCAGCTGCCGGCCTTTCTGGAACAGCCCTTCGCCTATGTCTCCTTCGACGATCCGGACGAGCGCCACCGGTTTGGGGAGCACGGCGTGGCGCTCCTGGAGGGCTTCACCGCCCCCCTGGTGGTCTTGGACGAGGTGCAGAAGATGCCTGCCCTCTTCGAGCCCCTCAAGCTGGTGGTCGACCGCCGCCAACTGGCCGCCAAACCCGGGGGGCCGACCTTCCTGCTGACCGGCTCCTCCCAGGTCCTGCTCATGAAGGGCGTCCGGGAAACCCTGGCTGGCCGGGTGGCGCTCTTCAATCTCGACCCCTTCTCGCTGGCCGAGGTAGCCGGCAGTCCCGAAAAGCCACTTCTGACCGCCCTCTGGGCCGGCGAAGCTGACCTTAAGGAATGGGCCTTTCGGAGCGCCCGCCTGGCGCCGGACCGCCGGCGCCAGCTGCTGGCTATCCGGGACCGCCACCGGGAGCTCGGTGGCTACCCCCCGGTCTGGCAGCGGGAGGATCCGGCAGACTGCCTGCGCTGGCTGCGCAACTACCGGGCAACCTACCTGGAGCGGGACCTCGCCGACGTGGGCCAAGTGGCCAACCTCGTCACCTTTGCCCGGGCCCAGAAGCTTCTCGCTGCTCGCACGGCCCAGCTCCTCGCTGTCAGCGACCTGGCGCGGGACCTGGGCCTGGCGGCGAACACGGTCAAACGCTACCTGGACCTGCTGGCCATGACCTTCCAATGCACCCTGCTGCCGCCCTTCTTCCGGAATGTGGGCAAGCGGCTGGTGAAGACGCCGAAGCTCTACTGGAACGACACCGGCCTGTGCCGCGCCATCCTGGGGGATATGGCCCTCACCGCCGGCGCCGCCTATGAAACCTGGGTTCTGGGCGAGCTGCGCAAGGCGACGATCCGTTTCCCACTGCCGCCCGAGATCTGCTTCTACCGTACCAGCGCCGGCATGGAGGTGGATGTCCTTCTGGCCGGTGGCGGCCGCCTTCTGCCCATGGAGGTGAAGGCCGGCGCCACGGTGACCGCCGCCGACGCCCGCTCGGTGGAGCAGTTCATGCGGGAGCACCCCGAGGAGGCCGGCATCGGGCTCGTCATCTACCCGGGCAAGGAGATGCGGCAGCTCCGGCCTGGCATCTGGGCCGTGCCGGACTGGCTGCTCTTTGCCGGGGTGTGAGGCGACCGGCTGGGGTGGTCCGGCCACCGTTTGCCTGCAAGCACCGCGATGCAACTCAACGGCATTCCTTTCAGACCTGCGTCCGCCGCTGTTTTTGCAATCCAAGTCTTGCGCCAAATCTGTGCCTGTTCCGTTGCCATACATTTCTTCAATATCATGAGTGGACCCAGCCTCACGCAAGAGATCAGGAGAGGCTATTCCGTCGATTCCGGCAGCTCGAGCAGGAACCGCCATGCCGGGACCACTTCGATGGTCCCGCCACCGGCCTCGATCCGCTCGTCCTCGTTTCGGGTCACGATGGTGCCAGCGGTGAGGCCCAGCTCGGCCATTGCCTCGATCAAGGCCGCGGTTTCCCGTTTCCGCGTCTGCGGTTCGCGAAGAGACTGGCACACCTGGACCAGCAGCGGTGGCCGGCCGCGCCGGGGGACAACAAAATCGACCTCCCGGCCGGCCCTGGTCCTGTAATAGCAGATTTCCTGGTACAGGCGTCGAAGGGCGGTGAACACGAGGTTCTCCAGGAGATGGCCGGAGTTGACCAGGATTCCGGACGATACCGAGGTGACCAGTGCGTGATCGATGCAGTAGACCTTCTTCGGATTGGTGTTGCTGCGGGCGAGGGACGGGTCGAACAGGCGCACGGTGAACAGGAAATAGGCGTCCTCGAACCATTCCAGGTAATCCGCCACCGCGGACTTCGGAGCCTTGTGGCCCAGTGACTTGAGATGTAACCGTTCACCAGGGTAGCTGGTGAACGGTTACGCCGCCGGTGCCGGGCCATGCGGGAGAGCAATGCCGCCGGCCCCGCACTGCCGCGGGTCCATAGGTCTTGGGCCACCGGTTGAAATCTGGTAACCTCATCCCGCTGTCAACTGAGAAGCTGCCAGCCGCGCCACCGCGCGAGGATGCCGGGTCTCAACGATGCCCGCGGCCGGAGGTGGACCGCACTGCAGCCCGGATCTGGGGGCTGATCCAGGACGCCGGCCACGAGACCAGGAAGAGGACTTCGCGGCCTGACCGCCGGCCGCGCGGCAACATGTCGGGTTTATCCAGAACGTGGGTGACGGAGGGGTATCTGACCGATTATAGAGTAGCGCATGATCCCCCGGAGGTGAGGCCCCATGGCGACCGCTGAACAGGTGAAAGCGCTCATAAGAAGCCACGCGGAAGGCGATGACTCGCGGTTCTACTCCATCGCCTTGCAGGTGGCTGCAGGAGCCGCTCGAAGTGGCCAGAACCGTTTCGCCCAGGAGCTCCGGGATGTCATCGACTCGGCGCAGCAGGCGCAAACCCGACGTCCGACCCGACCAGTACCGGTTACCCAGCCTCGCGGGGAGCTGGCCGGCCTGTTGTCGGCTGGTTACCCGGCGACGAGAATGGCCGATCTGGTCCTGGAGTCCAGGGTCCGCGAGCAGCTGGTACGGGTACTTCTGGAGCAACGGCAGCAGGACCGCCTGCGGGAAAGTGGCTTCCGGCCCCTCCGCAAGCTTCTCCTCCTCGGCCCTCCCGGTACCGGCAAGACCCTGTCCGCAGGGGCTCTCGCCGGTGAGCTGCACCTGCCGCTCTTCACCATCAGGCTCGACGGGTTGATCACCAAGTACATGGGAGAAACGGCTGCCAAGCTGCGGCTCGTCTTCGATGCCCTGGCCCAGACCCGCGGCGTGTACTTCTTCGACGAGGTGGACGCCCTGGCCGGCGAACGTGCCAGGGCCAACGATGTCGGTGAGATTCGCCGGGTGCTCAACTCCTTTCTCCAGTTCCTGGAGCAGGACGATTCGGAAAGCGTCCTCGTCGCTGCCACCAACCACCCCCGACTCCTCGACCGGGCGATGTTCCGTCGCTTTGACGCAGTCGTGGAATACCCGCTGCCCACCAAGGAGGTCGTGCGGGACGTCATCCGCAACCGGCTCGCGAACATCGGTCTCGGGGAGATCGCCTGGGGACAGGTCGAAGACGCGGCCGAGCAGCTGAGCCACGCCGAAGTCACCCTCGCCGCCGAGCGCGCCGCCAAGGACGCCATCCTCTCCGACCAGAACGAGGTCACCACCGCGGCCCTGGTGGCGGCGCTCAAGGAACGGCACACCGGCACGCACGCTTAACCCCCCCCGCAGCATGGCACTCAGAGATCGCCCCCACATCTTCGTTCCGTACGGAGCTCAGTCCGAGCCCTTCAGGCCACCGCCACGGAAGATCGAAGGTCGCACCCATCCTGGCCCAACCGACAGGCGGACGCATGGCGGCCGATTGTCTTCAGAGCTGGAGGCCGCCAGCGCCGCCGCCTTGGCACGCCGTGCCGAAAGTGCCGTGGAGATTCCGGCGCGCAGCGCAGGAATCTACGTCACCTTCGAGAGTTTCCCCGACCTGGGCCTGGCCCTTGAGTCACTCGATCCGCTTCGGGGAAAGCGGCACCCGGAACTGCTCTCTGTCCACCCCGCCCAGGAGGACGGTCGAGTCATCGAGAAGGCGACGGTCTACATCCCCGACGGCACGCTCGGCCACTTTCTCACGCGCCTGCATGCGTATGTCGAGACGGCCGGCCTCGAAAAACCGCGGCATCGGCAACTCGTGGACAGCATCCGGCGTATCGGGCTTTCCTCCCTGCGAGAGCTGTGGACCGACCATCCAGACACCTTTCCGGCGGGGTCCGGTGTCGTCTGGTGGGAGGTGTGGCTCCGCCGCGGTGACGGCCAGGAGATCGCGAGGCTCGGGGAGTTCGCCGCCGGGGTGGGCGCCCGTCTTGGACCCAGGATTCTGGAGTTTGCGAACCGCACGGTGGCCCTCATCGAGGCAAGCCCAGAACAGCTGGCGCAGGCCCTTGACGTTCTCGACCACCTTGCTGAAATTCGACAGCCCAGGGAGCCGGCGACCGTCCTTGCGGCAGAGCCCGCAGCTGAACAGGCGCAGTGGGTGGCAGACTTGGCTGCCAGGACCACGCCGGCACGGGCCAACGCCCCAACCGCCTGTATCATCGATACAGGCGCACACCAACCGCATCCCCTCCTCACCCACTCCCTTGCGCCGGCCGACTGCCACGCCTGTGACCCGGGTTGGAAGAAGGACGATCATCACGGGCACGGGACAGAGATGGCTGGGCTCGCTCTCTACGGGGACCTGGGAGCCGCATTCCTGTCCAGCGAGCCGATTCGCTTACGCCACCGGCTCGAATCGACAAAGATCCTTCCGCCACCGCCACGGGTGAACACGGCTGACAGCTACGGTGCGCTCACGGCCACCTGCGCGAGCCTGGTGGAGATCGCTGCCCCAAATCGCCGCAGGGTTTTTTCGATGGCCATCTCAGCAGACTCTGAGCTGGAGCCTCGGGACCGCACCCTTGGGCCTGTGCTTGGCCAGCCGTCTTCCTGGTCAGCGGCGGTGGACGCCCTGGCGGCCGGTCTCAGTATCGACGCCAGCGCCTCACGGGTGACCTTTCTCGATGCCGATGAGAACGCGCACCGACTCTTTCTACTCGCAGCGGGCAATGTCGATCAGTTCGAGACGGACCATCTTGCCAGGAGCGACCTTTCCCCGGTGGAAGACCCTGGCCAGGCCTGGAATGCGATCACGGTCGGGGCATACACGGAGCTGGACACGATTGACGGCGATCCGGATTTCACGGGCTGGACGGCCGTGGCGCCCCGAGGCGAGCTGTCGCCCCACAGCCGCACCTCCGTGACCTTTGCCAGGGCGTGGCCCATCAAGCCTGACTTGGTGCTGGAGGGTGGAAACATCGCGCAATCCCCCGCCGGCACCGACTTCGATACGCCGGACTCCCTGCAACTCCTGACAACACGAGCCCCCCTTCGTGGCAGCACGCGACTCCTGACCGTCTCCGGCATGACCAGTGCCGCGACGGCTCAAGTCGCTGGCATGGGAGCCTCGATTCTGGCCGAATACCCGGGACTCTGGCCGGAAACGCTCCGGGCGCTCATTGTGCACTCGGCGGAGTGGACCCCTGCCATGCGTCAGCAGTTCGAGAAGGCGCGGACCAAGAGGGACCGCGTCCTGTTGCAGCGTCGTTACGGAATGGGCGTGCCCGACCTTGGACGCGCTACCCGAAGCGCGAAGGACTCCCTGACCCTGATCGTGCAGGACGTGATCTCCCCCTACGACACCCAGGGGAGGATGCGCGAGATGCATCTCCACCAACTCCCTTGGCCGACCGAGGCGTTGTTGGACCTGGGCGCGGCGGATGTCAGGCTCCGAGTTACCCTGTCCTACTTCATCGAGCCCAATCCGGGCGCTCGCGGTTGGGTCCGGCGGTACAGCTACGCGTCCCACAGCCTCAGGTTCGACGTGCGCCGCCGGAGCGAATCGAGGGACGAGTTTAGGAAGAGGATCAACGACAAGGCGTTGGCCGAAGAGGAACGGCGGCCGACCAGCGAGTCAGATTCTGGCGAGTGGTTTTTCGGCACCGACAGCCGAGTTGTCGGATCCCTGCATACGGACATCTGGCAGGGGTCGGCAGCCGACTTGGCGTCCCGGGGAGCGATCGCCGAGGGAGCTGCGGCTTCTGGCGCTGATCGACGAGGAGTACACCCGCCGGCCGTTTTACGGGAGCCGGCGCATGGTTCGGTACCTGAGGGGGCTCGGGTTCGAGGTCAACCGCAAACAGATCCAGCGC